>JBPCNU010000093.1:0-8408 GCA_051000975.1 Rubrobacter sp. | reverse complement strand
AGCATCGCCGACACGTCTATCTCCGATTCGACTATCTTGAACCTGTCCGTAATGCCTTTCTCGCCTTTCAGGCTCATCTCGTCTAGCCCCCCGAGACTGGAGGCAGCACAGCGACCTCGTCTCAGGGCGAGACGGCCGCGCATAGGCTGGCGTACTCACCGTTCACCGCGAAGGCGAGCATCTTCTCGAGCGGAGTGACCCCGGGGTGCGCCAGGGCCAGGGCGTTCCACACATCGTCCAGCGTCGTGAGCCCGTTCGCGGGAAGCCCGACGGTGCGGGTTCCGGCCCGGTCGGCGGCGGCCCCGAAGAGTACGACCGTGATCTCCTCCGCCAACCGACTAACCCTCCGGTTCCGCGACGTATTCGGCTCCGACTATGACCTTGAGCGCGCCTGGCACGACCTCGAACTCGGCGGGTTCATCGCCGATTACTTCTCCGTCCATTGTGAACTCCAGACCCTTCGGCCGGGTTTCGACGCGGATGCTCTTTGCCCGCGTGTGAAAGACGCCGTCCGTGGCGAGGTAGTCGTACTCGGCGAAGGCCGCCGGTAGCAGCCCGAGCATTCTCTTCATGCCGAGCGATTCTATGACGACGACGTCGAGCAGACCATCCTCCGGGTTGGCGTTGGGAGCGGCGAGCCAGCCCCCGCCTGCATACCGGCAGTTGCCGATCGAGACGTTGACGGCCTGCATCGTACGCTCTTCTCCGTCGAGGGTGAGCAGCGTATCACGTACCTCGAACTCTCTCCCGGCTTCGAGCGTCGCCCGCAGGTACGAGAGCTTGCCCCAGCGGCTCTTCGTTTCCTCATCGTTTAGGCTGGAGGCCTCGGCCCCGAACCCCCCGGTCGCGACGTTGATGAAGAATTTCTCCGGCAGACCGGAGGATCTCACCCTCGCGGTGTCGAGCGTTCTGACCCGCCCCTGCCGGATAGTGTCTTCCGCGATGTCGGGGTCTTCGGAGAGGGCAAGGGTCTGCGCGAGGTCGTTCCCGGTGCCGGTCGGCAGGATGGCGAGGGTTACGCCCTCGGGAAAGCCCGCCTGTCCGAGCCCGTTGACGGCCTCGTTTACCGTGCCGTCGCCGCCGATGACGATAAGGAGGCCTTCGTCGTAGTCGCGGGCGATATCACGCGCATCGCCGCCCTCTTTGGTCTCTACCCACTCTATCTCGAATTCGCTCAACTCGGACTTCACGTTCTCCGGATCGTAGTCGCCCCCGCCGGACTGGGGGTTGCAGATGACCCGCGCTTTCCTGACCGGTGTCGCCATCGCCCACCCTTCGTCGCCGTTCTTGCTCGCTCCCACGAACTCCGATGTTAGCAGAGAACAGCGCCGAAACTTCGCTCTACGACGCCCATTCCCGTACTACCTGACCCTCACCTCCGACGGGGAGCCGGAAGACGTGATCCACCGCGATCCAGACCTCGCTCCCGCCGGATGACAGCCCGATGACGGCGTTCTTCGCGTCCTGCGAGATGTACCGGACTTCCCCCGTCCCGAACGCCGTCTGCACGGCCTCTCCGACGGCTATCTCACCGAGGAAGGCCTCTCTCAAGGCCGACACGTAGGCGAGGGCGAGCGTGGTGTCGCGGTTCGCGCCTTCATCCCTTCTGTCCGCAACGAGGATGCCCGCGATCCTGTACAGGTTCGCCCGCGAAACCTGCGAGATGAGCGCGGCCCGCATCGCCTGCCATACCATCCATACCTCGAACTCCGAGTATTCTTCCCCGCTCCTCGCGAGTATCCCCATCACCCTCGGATGCGCCCGACCAAGCGCCTCCTCCACCGTAAGACCGTTCACCCCCCGCGCATAAACGTGCGGATCGAGCCGCTCGCCTTCAAGCCGCCTCGGCCTGCTCAACCACGCCTGCATAGCCCCACCCTCTGTACCATCCATGTGCTTCACATCCTTCTCGTTCATGCTGTTATTATACTATTCAGTGAAGTTAATGAAATAGTTTTACGGTTGTTTCTGTGAGTTTATACGGGAATGACTGCCGGTCGGGTATCGGGCGGTTGCTGGGTTAGAATCGGGGGGTCGGTCGAGGGACGTGCGAGCGAGTAGTTGGGAAGGTTCTGTGATGGAGTCGAGGGAATTTCTTGAGTCTTTGAAGCGGGATGTGATGGGACATCCGTCGCTCACGCATCCGTTTCTGGAGCGTTTTTCGGGTGGAGATGCGGACGAGGAGGGGATGCGGACCTTTGCGGTTCAGTATTACCGGCACGTTCGGGTGAGTCGATTGTACCTGGCGGCTTTGATCTCGAACTGCAAGGACGATGAGGCGTTGCAGCTCTCGCTCGCGACCGTTCTCTTCGACGAGTACGGGGAACTCCGGCCCGAGGACACCCACCCTGCGCTGTACAGGCGGTTCATGGCCGCGCTCGGGCTGACGGAGGAAGAGTGGAGCGAGCCGAAGACGCTGCCCGAGATAGAAGCGTACATCGCCGTCCACCGGGAACTCTCCGGTCACCCCGACGTGAGGCTCGGACTAGGGGCGATGGGTCCGGCGAGCGAGTGGCCCGTACCGCCGATCTACGCGAAGCTCGCGAGCGGCCTGCGAAAAGCTGCGGGCCTGACCGACCGCGACCTCGAAATATTCATCAGCCACGTAACGATGGACGTCGAACATGCTCGCATCATGATGGACGCCACCAGGCCTTATGTCGGGGAGGAAGAAGGACAGCGAAGGGTGCGTGAGGGTGCGATACGCTCCCTCGATGCGCGAGGCGTGATGCTCGACGGGCTGTATCGGGTCGTTTACCGGGAGCCGGTGCCGCTCGCCTCGCGGTCGGTAGTGGTATCGTCGTAGGGGCCGCCGGGTGCCGGAGCTTCCAGAGGTAGAGACAATTCGGAGTGACGTGGAGGAACACCTCCTCGGGGGGGTGATCGTCGGGGCGGAGGTTTTCGACGGGCGGCTCGTCGAGCATCCGGGCGCTGAGGAGTTCGCAAGGCGGCTCGTCGGGGTGGAGATCGTCGGGGCAGAGCGGCGGGCCAAGCACCTCGTCATCGGCCTCGGAAGTGGGGATTCGCTGGTGCTGCAGCTCAAGATCGGAGGCCAGCTACTCCTCGTTCCGCCCGCAGAAGAACCGACGACCGACCTCCTGCTCCGCCTCGACCTCAAAGATGAAAGGCGTGTCTTCCTGCGTGACGAGACGACCTATACCCGAGCGCAGCTCTACGGGCCGGACGAGCTCGAAGAACGCTTCACCGACTTCGGGCCGGAACCGCTATCCGGGGAGTTCACGGTCGAGTATCTGAAGAAGAAAATCGGTGGTCGGAAGGCGCAGATCAAGCCCCTGCTTCTGGACCAGAAAACCGTGTCGGGTGTGGGGAACATCTACGTGGACGAGGCTTTGTTCGACGCGGCAATCCACCCGAGGCGGAAGGCGAACTCGCTTTCGGAGGCGGAGTGGGAGGAGTTGCACGGGGCGATTTCGTCGAACCTGCGGGACGGCATCGAGCACCGGGGAACGACGTTCAGTTTGTATCGGGATCTGCTGGGGCGAAAAGGGCGACACCAGAACCACCTCAAGGTTTTCCTCAGAACGGGTAAAGAGTGTTTGGGATGCGGTGGTGTGGTCGTGAAGGAGACGGTCGGGGGGCGGGCGACGTTCATCTGCGAAGATTGTCAACCGGAGGTTCCGAATGGCGACGACCTCAACGGTTCCGGGGGAGCGGAACAGTTAGAATTACTTTAGACGCAGATAAGCTAGGGAAAGTTCGAAAACGGCGAAGGGAGAGAAGATGGCGGAGCAGTATGATCTCGTGATCATCGGCGGGGGCAACGGAGGGTACATACCGGCTATTCGGGCGAGCCAGCTCGGGATGAGCGTCGCGCTCGTCGAGAAGCGCGAGGGGGGACACCTCGGCGGGACGTGCCTGAACCTGGGCTGCATCCCGACGAAGGCCCTTCTCCAGACGGCGCACCTCCTGCACGACGCGAAGAACGCTGCGGAGTTCGGGGTGATTACCGGAGATGTGGAGTTCGACTACCCGACAGCGGCCAAGCGGCGCGAGCAGGTCGTGGGCCAGCTCCGCAAGGGCGTACAGGGCCTGATGAAGAAGAACAAGGTAACGGTCTACAACGGGACGGGTTCGTTCGTCGAGGCGAAGAAGATCAAGGTCGAACTCAACGAGGGCGGTGAGGAAGAACTCGAAGGAAAGAACATCCTCATCTCCGCCGGGAGCGAGGTAAACACCCTGCCCGGCCTCGAAATAGACCACGAGAAGGTTATCTCATCGGACGATGTCGTCACCAACAACGACGACTATCCGAAGAGCGTCATAGTCCTCGGCTCGGGTGCGGTCGGCATCGAGTTCGCGAGCATGTACAACGACTTCGGAGCCGAGGTGACGGTCGTCGAGCTGCTGGACAGGATAGTCCCCCTGGAAGACCCGGAGATCTCGGAGGAGCTTGCGAAGGCGTACAAGAACCGCGGCATCAAGTGTCTCACCGGCACGAAGGCCGACCCGGAGAGTCTCGACACCTCGGGGGACGGGGTGAAGATCAAGGTCGAGAGCGATAAGGGCGAAGAGACTCTGGAGGCGGAGAAGCTGCTCGTCGCCGTCGGACGGAAGACGACCGCTGAGTACCTGAACCTCGAAGTCACGGAGGTCGAGACGGACAAGCGCGGTGAGATCCAGGTAGACGAGTTCTACCGGACCGGTGAGGAAGGCGTCTACGCCGCCGGGGATATCGTCGGCGGGTACTGGCTGGCTCACGCCGCCGGGCACGAGGGCATAATCGCCGTCGAGCACATGGCCGGGGAAGACCCGATGCCCCTCGACCAGCACCTCGTCCCGAGGGTGACTTTCTGCCGCCCGGAGGTCGCCTCCTTCGGCCTCACCGAAGACCAGGCGAAGGAAGAGGGCTACGAGGTCAGGGTCGGGAAATTCCCGTTCCAGGCCATAGGCAAGGCGCTCATCGAGGGCGAGCCTAACGGGTTCTTCAAGATCGTCGCCGACGAGGAGACGGACCTCATCCTCGGGATGCACGCCATCGGGCCGAAGGTGACGGACCTCATCGCCGAGGGCGTCTTCGCCAAGATGGTCGAAGGGACGCCGGAGGAGATCAGCATGACCGTCCACGCTCACCCGACGCTCGCCGAGGTCATCGCCGAGGCCGCGATGGCGACCGAAGGACACGCCATCCACATGTAGTCTTTCGTGGTTCTCTGGAGGGAGGTCTGCAACCGGCCCTCGCGCTAATTTGCCAATTTGCTGGAGGGCCGAGCCGGGGGTTGTCGCATGAGTAGGACGGTCTGGCGCGAAGAACTTCGTGGCAGGTCTCTCGGGGTCTTCTTCGTCTCCGTCTTCGGGCTGGTGTGGGCCTCGATGGGGCTGACCGCGCTCCCGGACGGCCTGTATTTCGTTCTGGGAGCGTCCTCCGTACTTCTGGTTCTTGCTTTGCTTTCGGTTGCAGGGTATCTGCATCACGCCGCCCGTTTCGTGCCCGAGATGCCGCAGGGCACGATGAACGCTGCGACGTGGAGAAGGTTTCGTATCGTCGGGGTCACCGAGGGGCTCGCGATAGGAGCGGCGGTTTTCGTCCTCGTTCGTGTGGAGCATTCGGAGTGGATACCGGCGATCGTTGCCCTGATAGTCGGCCTGCACTTCTTCCCGCTGGCCTCGCTCTTTCGGGTCCGTCTCTACCACGCAACGGGCTTGCTCCTCTGCGCGGTCTTTGCGCTCACCGTGATCCTCGCCCTGACATCCGGTGTATCTGCCGGGTGGTTCGCCGTTCCAGGGATTGGGTGCGCGCTGGTGCTGTGGGCCACCGGAGCTGCGCTCGCCGTCTCCGGGATCAGGAATTACCGGGTTGCGAGGTCGAAATAGAGGTCGAAAATTCGAAGAGGTTGGGGACTTTCGATCCGGCGCGTCACGGTTTCGGGTTCCGAAACCCGGTCGGTAAGAGAACCGGGGCCGCAGGGGCCTACGGCTTGCGTAACTGGTTCTCTTCGCTCGTCTACGGTCGTGGGTTGTGCTTCGGGATGGTAGTCGGTTCGCTCCGGAGTTACCTCCGCAACGAGGAGGTAGCCCACCTTCCCGTCTCGCCCGGACTCCTGAAATATCTGAAGCGGCTCCACCTTGAGCAGTTTCGGCCTGTCGCTGTTCTGAAGATAGTCTGGTTCTGGGTTGGAAGTCAGAGTGGTGTCTCTCCCGGCGACATACGCCTCCCGGATGCCGGGGCTCCTAGCTCAGACCCGCACATACTCTGTTTCGGGCCCGTTCTGAACCGGAGCTTCCTTCGCTGTATACGCCGCGCCCACGCCGTCGTACCGTACCGGATAGAAGAGTCGCCGGACGAAACCCGAACGGGCGAAACCCGGATCTACGTCTACGATCCGAACCACCCGAAGAAGCGAGACAGGTACGTCACTCTCGGGCCGGGCGGTGGCTTCGCCTACGGTGGATTCTCGGCGAAAGGCGGGTGGGGCGTCTTTCCCGTGCCGCTCTCGGCCATCAGTCGTTTCGGGGGTCGCGGTCGTGGTTGATCTGAAGGGCGGCCCAGATCATGGGCAACTGAAACGGCATCCTCGCCCACGCTATCGCGGTTTCCTTCGAGTACGGGCCGTATTCGCGCTGGAAGTCGAGGAGCATCTGGATGTGGGCCGGGAAAATAGCCACGAGGAAGACCGCGCTCGCCGGGCCTGACCATCTTTTTCGTGCGAGAAGCCCGGCGGCCAGGATGAGTTCCGCCGCGCCGCTCGCGTATACGATGGCCTCCGGGGCGGGAAGGATTCGCGGAACTAGCCCGGTGTACGTCTCGGGGCGAACGAGGTGGAGGACGCCGCTCGTTGCGAAGAGGGCAGCGAGGGCGGTCGGGGCGTAGTGGCGAAGCTTTTCGAGTCTGCTCACGGTGGTTCCTCCGGTGTTCGTAGTATGTCCGTGGTGTGTCAGCGAGAACGTCCGAGGTTCGAGGTTAGGTTAATATAGGGGAGCAATCTCCGACCGGAACAGGAGAACCAGAATGACTCGTAAGAAGATCAACGTCCAGGTCCTCGAAAGCGGTGCGAAGGCCTTCGAGATGAAGCACATGTGGGAGGGTTCGTCGGTGGTCGCGCCGCCGGACGGAGCGCCGACCGAGTATCTTCCCTTCAAGCAGGAGCGCGGCAAGCATGGCAGGCCCGACTGGCTCAAGGCCAAGGTCCCGGACAGTCCGGGGTACCGGGAGATCAAGGAAACCATGCGCGGCATGTCGCTACACACCGTCTGCGAGGAGGCTCGCTGCCCGAACATCGGCGAGTGCTGGAACAACCGAACCGCGACGTTCATGATCCTCGGCAACGTCTGCACCCGTTCATGCGGTTTCTGCGCCATCCTGACCGGCAAAC
The DNA here is from genome assembly GCA_051000975.1 of Rubrobacter sp. Taxonomy (GTDB): domain Bacteria; phylum Actinomycetota; class Rubrobacteria; order Rubrobacterales; family Rubrobacteraceae; genus Rubrobacter. Next base: position 1,077 of record JBPCNU010000093.1, on the reverse strand, counting down.
CGACCGAACTAGACCTCGACGAGCCGCGCCGCGTCGCCGATGCCGCGAAGCAGATGGGCCTCAGACACGCCGTTATAACGTCCGTCAACCGCGACGAGCAGCTAGACGGCGGCTCCGGCATCTTCGCCGCGACCATTCGGGCCATCCGGGAAGAGGTACCGGGCTGCGCCGTGGAGGTTCTGACCCCGGACTTCAAGGGCCGCCGGGAGTCCGTCGAGACGGTGATAGACGCTCGGCCCGACACCTTCAACCACAACATCGAGACCGTTCCGCGACTCTACGCCGCCGTGCGCCCGCAGGCGAAGTACCGGCGTTCGCTCGAAGTCCTGCGCTACGCGAAGGAACTAAACCCCGATGGCCTGACCAAGAGCGGGTTCATGCTGGGCCTGGGCGAGGTGCGCGAAGAGGTTATCCAGACGATGCGGGATCTCCGCGACCACGACGTTGACATCCTGACCATCGGACAGTACCTCAGGCCGAGCGAGAACCACCTGCCGATGGTGCGCTACGCGACGCCGCAGGAGTTTGCGGAGTACCGGAAGCTCGGCTTCGAGATGGGCTTCAGCCACGTCGAGAGTGGGCCGCTGGTTCGGTCGTCTTACCACGCCCACGAGCAGACCGAAGATGCCCGGCGCGGCGTCGCCACGGGCATCGCTACAAGCGGCGCGAACGTCTAGCCGGAGCCTCCTGCAGACCATGATCCAGACCGAACTAACGCGCCTGCTCGGCGTTCGTCACCCAATAGTCTGCGCCCCGATGGCCGGATGGTCCGGTGGAGGGCTCGCCGGGGCGGTGAGCCGGGGCGGGGGGTTTGGGATGATCGGGGTCGGAGGCTCCTCACCCCCGGACTTCATCCGCGAGCAAGCCGACCTCGCCCGAAAGACCGCAAACGACAGACCCTTCGGAATCGGGCTCATGACCTGGGCCGTCGAGAAGAGGCCGGAACTTCTCGACGCTGTTCTCGCCACAAAGCCCGCCGCCGTTTCGCTCTCCTTTGGAGACCCTGCGCCGTTCGCGGAGCAGGTGCGAGGGGCAGGGGTTTTGCTCTTCAGTCAGGTTCAGAACCGGGAGAGAGCC
>JBPCNU010000092.1:0-8629 GCA_051000975.1 Rubrobacter sp. | reverse complement strand
CCGGTCTTCGCCCCGCGCCGCGCCAGCGAAGACATCAGGGCGCGTATCCGGCGGTCGAAGCGGTCCGCCCGGACCGGATAACCCGACAGGCTCAAAACCTGAAGTATCGCCACGATCGCGAGGTAGGACGGCAGCTCCCGAAACATCAGGCCCGCGTCGAAGCGACCGAGGACGATGGAGAGCGCAAGCGCGGCGACCGCCGCCACCCCGAGACCCCAGTGAAACGCCCCCGCCCGAGACATCGAGAGGACGAGCAAGACCATCCCCGACCCGATGAAGAGGGCCGCCCCGAGACCGTCCGGCGCGAAGACCCACCAGAAGTATCCAGCCAAAAAGACCGGGAGCAACGCCACGCGCACCCCGTCGAGCAAGGGGAGAATACCCCCGTAACCGACCGAACCCTTTATAGAACCCTCCAGACGCAGAAACCCTACCGACCGGGCGCAGGAGAAGATCACACGAGCGCACCGCAGAACACCGGATATTCTACTCCTGTCTACACGCTAAACTAACGGGAGCAACAGAGGAAAACAAACGCTGAATCGCCGGGGAGAGGCGAGAGACCGGGAGGACGGTAATGCGCGTAGGACTCTTCATAACCTGCTTCAACGACACGATGTTCCCGGAGACGGGGGTCGCCACGGTCAGGCTGCTGGAACGCCTCGGCCACGAGGTGGATTTCCCCCTGGAACAGACCTGCTGCGGTCAGATGCACTTCAATACCGGCTACCAGCGGGAGGCGATACCGCTCGTACGACGCTTCGTGGAAGTGTTCCGGGGCTACGAGGCCGTCGTCGCCCCGTCCGGCTCCTGTGTCGGGATGGTGAGGGAGTTGTACCCGATGGCCGCGAGGCTGGCGGAGGACGACACGCTGCTAGCAGAGGTGGAGGAACTCGGGAGCCGCACCTTCGAGCTGTCGGAGTTCCTGGTGAAGAAGCTCGGCGTGACCAATGTCGGAGCGTACTATCCGCACCGCGTGACGTACCACCCGACGTGTCATTCTCTGAGGATGCTGCACGTCGGGGATGCGCCGCTGGAACTCCTGCGGAATGTGCGCGGGATGGATCTCGTCGAGCTTGAGATGGACCGGGAGTGCTGCGGTTTCGGGGGGACGTTCGCCGTCAAGAACGCCGACACTTCGGCGGCGATGCTCTCGGACAAGCTCCGCCACGTTCAGGACACCGACGCGGAGGTCGTAACCGCCGGGGATAACTCCTGCCTCATGCACATCGGGGGGGGCCTTGCGCGGCAGCGAACCGGAGTGCGGGCCGTACATCTGGCCGAAATACTCTCCGCAACCGAAGACGATGAGAGAGACCAGGAGGGCGCATGAAGTCTCCCGCCAAACCGTCGGCAAAGCCGACGACAGAGAAGCCCGACGCGCACGTGCCGGACGCGTTCTCGTGGGACGCCGACAAGTCCCCGACCTTCGAGAAGTCGGCGCGGGCGAGTTTGCAGGACTCGCAACTACGCAGGAACCTCGGCAAGGCGACGAAGACCATCCGCGAGAAGCGCGAGGTCGCCGTCTCGGAGATGCCGGACTGGGAGTTCCTGCGCGAGGCCGGGAGCAACATCAAACGCCGCGTCGCACGTCACCTGGACGAATACCTCGTGCAGCTCGAAGAGGCCGTAACCCGCGCCGGTGGCGTCGTTCACTGGGCGCGGGACGGGGCGGAGGCGAACCGGATCGTCGCTGGTATCGCGAAGGAGAAGAACGCTTCGGAGGTCGTGAAGGTCAAATCAATAGCTACCGATGAGATCAAGCTAAACGAGCACCTCGAATCCGAGGGCATTCACGCTTACGAGACGGATCTCGCAGAGCTTATCGTGCAGCTCTCCGAGGACACGCCCTCGCACATCCTTGTCCCGGCGATACACAAGAACCGGGCCGAGATCAAAGACCTCTTCCAGCGCAAGTTCGGCCAGAAGCTCTCCGACGAACCGGAAGAGCTCGCCAACGCCGCCCGGCTGTACCTGCGCGAGAAGTTCCTGAAAGCGAAGGTCGGCGTTTCAGGGGCGAACTTCGCGGTTGCGGAGACGGGGACGGTCTGCGTCGTGGAGTCGGAGGGAAACGGGAGGATGTGCACGACGCTCCCCGAGACGCTCGTCACGGTGATGGGGATAGAGAAGATCATCCCGGAGTGGCGCGACCACGAGGTGTTCATGCAGACTTTGCCCCGTTCCTCGACCGCCGAGCGCATGAACCCGTACACGTCGTTCTGGACGGGCGTCTCCGAGGGCGACGGCCCGAAGGAGTTTCACCTCATCCTTCTAGACAACGGGCGCACGGATGTGCTGGCCGACGAGGTCGGGCGGCAGAGCCTCGCGTGTATCCGCTGCTCGGCGTGCCTGAACGTCTGTCCGGTGTATGAGCGGGCCGGGGGACACGCGTACAACTCGGTGTATCCGGGGCCGATAGGGGCGATCCTGACGCCTCAGCTCGTCGGGGTGGGTAAGAAAGGACCGGATTCTCTGCCGTATGCGTCTTCGCTTTGCGGGGCGTGCTACGAAGTGTGTCCGGTCAAGATCAACATCCCGGAGGTCCTGATCCACCTGCGCGGCAAGGTCGTCCGAAACAAGCAGGACCGGGAGGACGACTGGCGTGGGCACCCGCTCGCGACGCTCGGTAAGAAGCTCGACCCGGAGAACGCGGCGATGGCGGGGATGGCCCGCGCTTTCTCCGAGCGGGCGCGATACGAAGGCGCGCAGAAGCTCGCCCGCGCCGGACAGCTACCGTTCAAGCGCGGCGGCAACATCAAGAGCCTGCCGGGGTTCCTCGGCGGCTGGACGAGCGTCCGGGACTTGAAGGCCGTTCCGAAACAGTCCTTCCGCGACTGGTGGAGGGAGAACCGATGACCTCTGGTTTGTCGGCAAGAGAAGAGATACTCGCCCGCATCCGGCGCGCCACCGACGACGTGCCGGAGACGGAGACGCCCGAGGACGTAGCCATCGAGCGCGGCTACCGCACTGAGTTCGGTGCTTCACGAGAAGAGACGGTGGACACCTTCTGCGAGACCGTAGCCGAGTACCGGGCGACGGTGCACCGGACGACGCAGGCGGAGCTTGCGAAGAAGATAGACCGGTGCCTCGGGGAACGCGGCATCCGGCGGCTCGCCATACCGCACGACTTGCCCGAGGCTATGATCCCCTGGTCCGTAGAAGTCCTGCGCGACGACCCGAGAAGCCCCCTCTCGAACGCCGACCTCGACGACGCGGACGGTGTTCTGACGGGTTGCGCCATCGGGGTCGCACAGACCGGGACGATCATCCTGGACGCCGGGGCCGGACAGGGCCGCCGGGCCATAACCCTGCTGCCGGACTATCACCTCTGCGTCGTAAAAGAAGAAAAGGTCGTCGGTCTCGTCCCGGAAGCGATAGCCAGACTACAGGAGAACGTCAGCGGCGAGGGAAGGGCTGTAACCTTCATCTCCGGCCCGTCTGCGACATCGGATATAGAACTCGAACGGGTGGAGGGCGTACACGGCCCGAGGACGCTGGAGGTCATCGTCGTTTCGGGGTAGCGTAACCTTTACCTTTCAACTCTCGTTCCGGCGCATAAAATATTCCCTCTACGAAACGAACCGCGAGCGATAACTAGTTATGGGGTAGACCATTGGCGGATGTAACCATCATAGGCGCGGGGCTGGCTGGGAGCGAGGCGGCGTGGCAGGCCGCCGAGGCGGGGCTTTCCGTCTGCCTGTTCGAGATGCGCCCGGTGCGCGAGACCCCGGCCCACCGCACCGAAAACTTCGCGGAGCTGGTCTGCTCGAACTCTCTCGGTGGGACGGCTCTTGAAACGGCCTCTGGGCTTCTGAAGGAAGAACTCCGCAGGATGGGGTCGGTCATCCTGCGGTGCGCCGGGGAAAACTCCGTCCCGGCGGGCGGCGCTCTGGGTGTCGGGCGCGAGGAGTTCCCCCGCGCCGTAACGGAGACCGTTTCGGCTCATCCGAACATCAAGGTCGTGCGGGAGGAAGTCACGGTTATACCGGACGGCCCGACCGTAATCGCTTCGGGGCCGCTCACGTCCGACGCGCTGCACCGGCACGTCGAGGAGTTATCGGGTGAGAACCTGTACTTCTACGATGCTGCGTCGCCGATCATCCACAAAGACTCGCTCGACGGTTCGGTCGCGTTCATGGCCTCACGGTGGGGGAAGGGCGAGGCGTCGTACATCAACTGTCCGATGGACGAGGAGACCTACTACGCCTTCGTAGAGGAGCTTCGGAACGCGGAGCTCTCCCCGATCAAGAACTTCGAGGAAAACCTGTACTTCGAGGGCTGTCTCCCCGTCGAGACCATCGCCCGGCGCGGCAAGGACACCCTCCGTTTCGGCCCGATGCGCCCGGTCGGACTCCCCGACCCGCACACCGGAAAAGAAGCCTACGCGGTCGTGCAACTGAGGCAAGACGACGTGGAGGGGCGGCTCTTCAACATCGTCGGCTTTCAGACACGCCTGAAGTGGCCCGAGCAGCGGCGGGTCTTCGGAATGATCCCGGGCCTCGAAAAAGCCGAGTTCGCCCGCATGGGCGTGATGCACCGCAACACCTACGTCCCGGCGAACCGGATGCTGGACCGGACGATGAAGGTCCGCGACGAGATAACCGAAGCCCCGCTCTACGTAGCCGGGCAGCTAACGGGGGTGGAGGGCTACGTAGAGTCGACAGCGATGGGCCTCATCGCCGGGATGAACGTCGCGCGCCGGGTGAAGGGCGAGTCCCCGTTCGTCTTGCCGAAAGAGACCATGACGGGCGCTCTCGCCGGGTACATAACGACGAAGGAAGGGACTTTGCAGCCTATAAACTCGAACTGGGGTCTCGTGCCGACCGTCCCGAAGAAGGAGGGGAAGCGGCGCGTCCCGAAGCAGGAGAGGCGGCTCCGTCAGGCCGAAGCCGCTCTCTCCGTGCTGGATGGTTTCCTGAGCGGGAAGGTCGAGGCTATGGTCTGATCTTGGACTTGGCGGGTCTTCTGGTGGGGGGCTGGCTGACGTTCGAGCCGTATCTCCGGTAGTCCTCGGCGCGGCGGACGCGCTCGGTGACGATACGGCCACCGTGCAGGGTGGCCCCGATGACGAGCCCCGCCCCGATCAGAACCACGTCTTTTATGACGTACTGGGCTTCGAGGGTGGGCGCGTGGAACGGCCCGGAGAAGAGTTGTCCCGTGAACAAAAGCAGCGGTGACATTGCGCCGAGCATCTGAAAGCCCAGCAGGAGCAGCACCAGGCGCATGAACCGACCGGAGATCAAACCAAGCCCGATAACGCACTCGAGCGTCGCGACGAGGAAGATGCTCACGCTGGCTGGGATCAACCCGAAGGTCAGAACGCTCGTCGTGCTGGTCGCAAGCTCCGCCGCCGGGCTCAGGCCCGGAAAGAACTTCAGCAGACCGAATCCGAGGAAGATAGCCCCCAGGCTCACGCGCAGGATGGTTATGCTGTACCGAACCAGCCATTTCATGGTTCGAGTCTCCAACTGATGTAACCTTACATGTAAGTTGATCACGGTAGACGGCCGTCCCTCTGAACATCATTTGTTGTGTCTGATACATATTCTTACGTGTTCAGTAGTCTTCGGGATCACAACCGGGCCGTCTTTTCGAGAGCGGATCACCGCGCGAGAAGCACCAACGGACGTTTCTTGACGCTGGTCTTCCTCTGTCGTCTTCACCGTGCGTCGTAATGGTAGATGTCGGTCTTCTGGATACCATTCGGCAACCGCGACTTGCAGTAGATACAGTCAAAGGTGAGGATGTCGGTCTGTCTATCGAGAGCGGGTGTGTCTGAGGGCACGGAGGATGGGCCGGACCAAAGCCTCCTCCGTTTGGGCCTCGTTGCCCGGTACATACGAGCCTAGCAACCGCGATATTTCGTCCAGGACCGGGCTGGCCTCCGGGGTGAGGCTCGCCCAGTCCGACCTTCCGGGCAAGGTCGCGTCTAGGTAGTAATCTGAGAAGAGGCCGCTGTTACGGTGCAGGTTCGCTGTATCGCTCTCTGGCATACGGTCATTGTAGAGCCCGGTCGCCTGGAGCCCGGCGACGGGGACGACCGAAGCAACGGCCTAGAGCTTCACCACTTCGTCCTTGAGGGCTGCGGCGAGGATCTTCTCGACAAGCTTCTCGAAGGGTAGCCCGGCGGCCTCGGCGGCGAGCGGGAAGGTCGAGGTCTCGGTGAAGCCGGGGATAGTCTTCACGTCCAGAACCTTCGGGGTGCCGCGTTCGATGATCGTATCTATCCGGGCGAAACCCGAGCAGCCGAGCGTTCGGTAGGCCGTCAGAGCGGTCTGCTCGATCTGCTCGGCGACGACGTTCGAGACCTCCGCCGGGATGGCGAAATCCGTCGCGCCGGGGGTGTACTTCGCCTGAAAGTCGTACTCGCCCTCGCGGACCCGGATCTCGACCAGGCCCAGCAACTCCGGCTCACCCGCCTCCGATTCGACCACCGGAACGGAGATCTCCGGGCCTTCGATCCATTTCTCCAGGATGATCTTGGCATCGTACCCGAACGCTTCGTAGACGGCCTCCAGCAACCCGTCCGGCTCCTCGACCTTCGACAATCCGAAGCTCGAACCCTCCCGTGCGGGCTTGACGGCCAGCGGGTAACCGAGCGAGTCAGCCGCCACGTTCAGAGCCGCTGCCGCCCCCATCTCGTTCATCGCCCTTCTCAGGAACGTGCGAAACGGCGGGGTCTGAACCCCGGCGGCTTGCAGGGCGCGTTTGGCGTAATCCTTGTCCATGCAGCGGATGGAAGAGAGCGGCCCGCTCCCGGTGTACGGGATTTCGAGGGTTTCGAGGAGTGCTTGAACCGTGCCGTCCTCGCCGCCCGGCCCGTGCAGGCAGATGAACGCCGCGTCGGGCCGGAGGTCCATCAGGTTCTCGGTGGTGGAGTCTTCTATGTCGAGGGGATGTACTTCATGGCCGAGGCGTTCGAGGGCGCGTTGGACACGAGTCCCGGTGATGAACGATACGTCACGTTCCATCGAGTGACCGCCCCTGAGTACGACGATCTTCGCCACCTATCCATCCTTCCCGGCGGTCGCCTGCTGAGCGAGCGGCCCCGTATCTTTCGGGGCTTCACCCTTCGACTGGGATTTGCCGGATTTGCCCTGTCCGCTCCGCTTCGCGTTCGTACCGCGTTCGAGGTCGCTGCGAAGCTCCATTCGCTCGCGGATGACGTCAGCCAGTATCTCGACCCCGCGACGGATCTTCTCCGATTCCACGAACGAGAAGTTGAGGCGCATGTTGTTCTTGTGTTCGCCCCCGGCGTAGAACCCTTCGCCCGGCACGTATGCCACGTTCTTCGCTATAGCTCTCGGGAGCATCGCCGTCGCGTCCAAATAGCTAGGCAAGGTCGACCACACGAAGATAACGCCTTAGGGGTGAGTCCAGTAGACGTCTTTTGGCATGTACTCGGCCAGCGCGGCGAGCATCGCATCGCGGCGTTCCTTGTAGATGGCGTTCAGCCGCTTCACGTAACCATCCCAGTCGCCGTTCTTGAAGAAGGATGTGATCATCATCTGAGACAGGTTCGACGAGCAGAGGTCCGCCCCCTGCTTGCCGATGTTGATCTTGTGCAGTATCCCCGGCTGGGCGTGCACCCACCCGAGCCTCACCCCCGGTGCGAATATCTTGGAGAACGTCCCCAGATAAACGACCCGGTCAACGTCGCCATGCTCCTCTACCTCGAGCGCGGCGAGCGTCGGCAATGGTTCGCCCTCGAAGCGGAGCATCCCGTAAGGATTGTCCTCGATGATGATGAGGTCGAACTCGCGGGCGATCTCGAGGAGTTCTTTGCGGCGGTCTTTCGCGAGCGTGACGCCGCCGGGGTTCTGGAAGTTCGGGACAGTGTAGATGAACTTGACGTGCATCCCCTGCTTCTTGGCCCGCACCAGCGTCTCGCGAGCCGCCGAGGGGATCATCCCCGCCCGGTCCATCGGGACGTGCGCGATGCGTGGCCGGTACGCCGCGAACGCGTTGAGCGCGCCCGCATAGGTCGGACCCTCGCAGAGGATCGCATCCCCCTCGTCCAGAAACACCTTCGCTACGAGATCCAGAGCCTGCTGCGCCCCGGTCGTTATGAAGACGTTCTCCTGGCTGGCGGGTGTGCCTTCGGCCTGCATCACCTCCACTATGACGTCCTTGATGCCTTCGAGGCCCCCGGTCGGCCCGTACTGCAAGGCCTGGGCGGCGTCCCCCGCGATGTCGGCGGATATTTCGCGGAACGCCTCCTCACCGAAGGCCTTCGTGTCCGGGAAACCACCCGCGAGGGAGATTATCCCCGGCCTCGAAAGCGTCGCCATAAGGTCTCGGGTCACGGCGGTCTTCATGCCTTTGACCCGGTTTGCATAGAGGAAATCGAACCTGTCGAGGTCTACGAGCGGCATGTTTTAGTCCTTCGCTTTCTTGCCGTTCACGTCATGATTCTTTACCTGGTGTGAAGGTCGTTCAACGGACTCCTCACACCAGGTAAAACCCTAACATATAGCCGCCGCAGCATATAGCCTTTCGCAGCTCCTTGTGCTTCGCCTTTTTCCTTCATGGCCCGAAATTATCAGAACCTGTAGACTGCGCTACACGATGCCTGAAAACGCGAAAATCCCGGCCCGACCCCCGGCTCCGATCTTCGTGACCTCCAACG
>JBPCNU010000091.1:0-11005 GCA_051000975.1 Rubrobacter sp. | reverse complement strand
ACATGGAAGATCTGCGCGAGCACCAGCGTTCGGAGGATCGCGAGGCGGAGGGGGTGATGCTCATGGAGCGGTAGAAGAGGGGGCGAGGCTTCTTGGAGGAAATTACAGAAACTTCGGGACTTGACCTTTGCAGTTTTACGTATACGCTGTGCGGCCAACTGTCCTCCTTACGCAGTTTGCATTTGTAAACTCATCTTGAAGAAACCGCATACATCATGGCATCCCCCCTCCCCCCCTTTGTCAAGAGTCGTCTTCCGAAACTCCCGCGTTACAATCAAGCCGCGCACCTCGGGATTCCGGTTACGCGGCTTCAACCTTCGTGAAGATTCGTAGAGACGTTTTACAAAGGAGTTTTGAGACATGGCTTTTGATCTCTCCGTCCTCGACCTCTCGCCCGTGCCATCCGGTTCGACGAGCGCGGACGCACTCAGGAATACGATAGACCTCGCCAGGCACGTAGACGAGCTCGGCTACAAACGGTACTGGCTCGCGGAGCATCACAACCTCGTCTCGGTAGCTTCATCGGCGCCGGAGGTGATGATCTCGACCGTGGCGAACGAAACCGAAAACATCCGGGTCGGCTCGGGCGGCATAATGCTCCCGAACCACGCCCCCCTAAAGGTCGCAGAGACTTTCCGCGTCCTCGAAGCCCTCCACCCCGATAGGATAGACCTCGGCATCGGGCGCGCCCCCGGCACGGACCCCCGCACGGCAATCGCGCTGCGTCGCATACCCGGTAAGAACGGGGTCTCGGCGATGGCCGACCGCTTCCCCGAGCAGCTTGGGGAACTTTTCGCCTTTGCTGGAGATGGTTTCCCGGCGGGACACGCCTTCGAGGGGATACAGGCCGTGCCGCAGGACGTTTCGCTGCCCCCCATCTGGCTTCTGGGATCGAGCGACTACTCGGCCCACGCCGCAGCCGAAGTCGGCCTCGCCTTCGCCTTCGCGGCCCACTTCTCGACGATGGACCCGGTCGGGGTGACGAACGCCTACCGCGATGAGTTCCGCCCGTCCGAGCGTCTGTCCGAGCCCCACGCCATACTCGCCACCTCGGTCGTCTGCGCCGAGACGGACGCCGAGGCGCATCACCTCGCCCGCTCGATGGAGCTCTCGATGCTCAAGCTCAGGAGCGGCCAGCCGATAAAGCTCCCGACCCCGGAAGAGGCCGCAGCGTACCCGTACAACTCGCTCGAAAAAGAGTTCGTCGCGTCTTACCGGCGGGGTCAGATCGTCGGCTCCCCCGAGACCGTCCACCACAAGCTCGAGACCCTCGCCCGCCGCACGAACGCCGACGAGGTCATGGTCGTGAGCACCGTCCACGACCACCGGAGAAGGCTCGAATCCTACGGCCTTCTGGCGGAAGCCTTCAGCCTCAGCGCGGCGGCGTAGGCCGGTAAGAGAAGAAGCCCGGCTCTAATAACAGGGCCGGGCTTCTTCTCTACTGCGGCTGCGCCTTTGACCATTCGACCCACGTCTTGCGGCGTTTCTTGTAGTGCGGGTCTTCTCTAGCCTCTACGTACTTCTTGTAGAAGACACGGGCGGCGCGGGCCTTCTCGTTCTCCATCGCCCCCTCGTCCTGCTCGCGCACCTCGCCGTCTTCACCGTATTTCCTGCCGGAGGAGTGGTTTGCGTAGCGGCGGGCGCGGGTGTAGCCCATTTGCAGGAACTTCCGGGCCATATCCATGCCTACGAAGTCGTCGGAGTCACGGTAGGCAATGAACTGGTCGAATATCTTCCCGGATGATTCTCGGGCGATCTCCTCCGTCTTGAACCGCCAGTTCGGGAGGATCTCGGCCTTGTAAGGCTCGACCATCAGAACGCCCTGCTCTCCCCTACCGACCCGGTAAAGCTCCGGGTTCTCTCGGAGGTCGAGGTTCTTGTAGTCGAGCGAGTAGTCGAAGTCGGTGGACATGATCCGGTTTATGTCCGGCGGGCGAGCGAGGCGAACTTGGTGTACTGCTCCAGCCAGGCCAGCTGGACCTTCCCGGTCGGGCCGTTGCGGTGCTTGCCGATGATGAGCTCGGCAATGCCCTTGTCGTCGGAGTCCGGGTTGTAGTACTCGTCGCGGTAGAGGAACATCACCATGTCGGCGTCCTGCTCGATAGCTCCCGAGTCACGGAGGTCCGAGAGCATCGGTCGCTTGTCGTGGCGGGACTCGACGGCGCGTGAGAGCTGCGCTATCGCGAGGACCGGCACTTCGAGGTCGCGGGCGAGGACTTTCAGGCCCCGGGATATCTCAGCTATTTCCTGCTGGCGGCTCTCGATGCGTCCCTGCCCGACCATGAGCTGGAGGTAGTCAACTACGACGAGCGAGAGCGGTTTCTCTCCGCGAGCGTTCAGCTGGCTCGCGAGCCGCCTCGTCTTCGCCCGCATCTCCATCAGGGAAACGCCGGCGGTGTCGTCTATCCAGATCGGGGCCTCAGCGACTTCCCCGACGCCGCGCAGGAGCTTCGGCCAGTCCTCGGCCTTCACGTTCCCGCTGCGAAGAGCCTGGGTCGGGATGCGCGTCGTCTGGCTTATGAGCCGCTGCACGAGCTGTTCCTTGCTCATCTCCAGGGAGAAGATGGCGACCGGGTTCTTGTTCACCGAGGCTGCGTGCCAGATCGCATTCAGGGCGAAGGCAGTCTTCCCCATCGCCGGGCGAGCCGCAAGCACCACGAGGTCGGACTTGTGAAACCCGGTCGTCAGGCCGTCGAGGTCTTCGAAGCCGGACTCCACCCCGGTAACGTCGCCCTCGTGTTCGTAGAGGTTCTGGATCATCTCGAGCGCGCTCGGCGCGAGCTCGGAGACCGGGGAGAGGTGATCGCCCATAGTCCGGTTCGATATTCCGTAGATGAGCTGCTCCGCCGCGTCCAGCGCCTCCGTCACGTCGTCCGGCTCGCGGAAGGCATCCTCGGCTATACGGCTTCCGGCATCTATAACCGCCCGGAGGAGAGCCTTGCTCCGCACGATCCCGGCGTATCTGTTGGCATTGGAGGCCGTCGGCACGCTCTCGACGATGTTGAAGATGTAAGCCCGGCCACCGACCTTATCGAACTCGTCAATAGAGCGGAGTTCGTTGGTGAGGGTTATCTGATCTATCCTCCCACCCTTGGCATACAACTGCATCATCGCCCGGTAGATTACCCGGTTCGTCTCAGAATAGAAATCCTCAGCCGACAGGTTCTCCGCAACGCTCGCCACCGCGTGTTCCGAGACGAGCATCGCCCCGATGACAGCCCGCTCAGCGTCGAGGTCGTGCGGCGGTACCCGAACCGCTTCGGCCCCGGTCGGTACGCTCCGTATGTTTCCCCGTCTCTCCATCGGACTCCCAAGAATGGACCAAAAAAGACCCCGTTACAAGACGGGGTCTCTAACCTTCTGATCGAGGCTGCTAATAAAGCTGTGGTTCAGCTTTAGTCTCTGGCCTGTTTAAACGTCCTTTAACTAGAGTTTCGGGACGATGATGACCTTGACGTTCGCTTCTACATCCCCGTGGACCTGAACGGGTACGTTGTGGGTTCCAAGGGTCTTTATCGGTTCTGCGAGACGAATGCGGCGACGGTCCAGGTGGATGCCGCGAGCATTCTGGATGGCGTTCGCGATGTTCATGGGGGTTATCGAGCCGAAGATCCGGTCGTCTTCCCCGGAGCGGGCCTCGATGGTGATGACGCTCTTGTTGAGGGTGGCTGCTATCTCACCGGCGCGTTCTGCGAGGCGGCGGTCGCGTTCCTCGGCCTCCTCCATCTGATTCTGGGCCTCGGCGAGCTTGCCGGGCGTCGCCACCTCAGCCAGACCGCGCGGGGTGAGGTAGTTGCGAACGTAGCCTCGGCTCACGTCCACGATGTCGCCCCGGCGACCGATCTTCTCTACGTCCTGGGTCAGGATCACCTGCATGTCAGCGTCACCTACTTCCCGGCTACGTAGGGCAGGAGGGCCATCTCGCGGGCGCGCTTGACGGCAACTGCGACCTCGCGCTGCTGGTGCGGCGTCAGGCCGGTAACGCGCCGGGCGCGGATCTTACCCCGCTCGGAGATGAACCTTCTGAGCGTGTTGTAGTCCTTGTAATCCACGTAGCCGAGGTCTACCTTCGGCTTCTTCTTTATTGGGCGTTCGCGGCGGTTTCCGCCACCACCGCCACCACCGCCTTTTCTACCGCGTCCCATCTAAAGCTACCTGCTTTCTTCGTTGTCGCTGGACTCGCCCGCGTCAGGAGCTTCGGGCTCGGCTGATGCACCGACCGTCACGGTCTCTTCCCGGGTCTCCGGCTCGATGCTCTGCTCCTCGGCGACCGGGGCCGGGGAACTGTCGTCCTCCTGGTTCAGAGCCTCGGGCGGGAGTTTGACGATCATGTTCCGCATGATGTCGTCGGAGACGCGCAGGATGCGCTTGAGTTCGACGAGGGTGCGTTCCCCGGTGGTGAACTCCATAACGACGTAGAAAGCATCGTTGCGGTTGTCTATCTCGTAAGCGAGACGACGCTTGCCCCAGAAGCGCGGCTCGCTGGCCTCGCCGCCGGTGCGGGTGATCACGGTCTGAAACCGCGCGACCGTGTTCTGGACTTGCTCCTCGTCCAGTTCCGGTATCACTATGAGCATGACTTCGTAAACGTCTATGGTTGCCTCCTCTGGTCTGGATTCGGCTCTCTCACGACAAGAGAGCAGGAGCCGATGAATTTGCCGCAAGAGTCTACCAGCGGGGTGTGCCTGTTACAAACTCCCGCCCGCTGCCCTGGCCTTGTCCGAGCCGCGCTCACACTTTCTGCAGCACCGCACACTTGAGATAGCTCGTCTCCGGGACGGTCAGGATTTCGGGGTGATCCCGGGCTTGAGAACGCCACTCTTTTATCCGCATCGTCGCGTGAGCGTCGGCGGCGGCTCCTCGTAAGGCTTCCTCCAGCATCTCCCTCGACATGTGAAACGAACAGGAGCAGGTGATCAGATGGCCGCCCGGCGTAAGCATCTTCATGGCGCGGAGGTTGATCTCCTTGTAGGCCTGCCCCGCTTTTTTCACCTCTCGCCGCGATTTGGCGAACGCGGGAGGGTCGAGGATTATCGTGTCGTATCTCTCCCCCGCATCCGACCGCTCCCGCATCAGGTCGAACGCGCTGGACCGGATGAACGTAGCGTTCTCGATGCCGTTCAACTCCGCGTTTCGCCTCGCCGCCTCCAATGCCGGGCCGCTCGAATCTACGAACTCCACCGTCTCGACCTCGGCGTTTCTCGCGGCGTGAAGCCCGAATCCCCCGGCGTAGGTGAACACGTCGAGCGTCCGACCTCTTGCCAACTTCCCGGCTGCAAGGCGATTCTCGCGCTGATCGAGGAAGCTCCCCGTCTTCTGTCCGGCCCACGGCTCGACCCGGAACCTGACCTCGCCTTCCCGCACGGCGACCTCCTGCGGCACCTCCCCGTAGAGAACCCGGTTCTCCCGCACGAGCCCCTCCCGGCTCCGCGTCACCGTGTTGCCTCGAAGCAGGATTCCCTCCGGTGAGACCTCCTCCACGAGGGACTCGACGACCGCATCGAGGTGGCGCTCGACCGCTGCAGTGCCGACCTGAAGCACGATGAAGGCTCCGTACCGGTCCGCGACCAGCCCCGGCAGACCGTCGGCCTCGGCATGTACGAGGCGGTATGCGTCGCCGTCTATGTGGAGCGTCCGCCGATGCGAGACGGAGCGTGAGATCTTTCCGATGAACCAGGCATCGTCTACCTGCTCCTCCTCGCGGCTGATCAGGCGCAGACGTATCTCGCTTCCGGGGTTGTAGAACGCCGTACCGAGCGTCGTCCCGCTCAGATCCCGCACCACGACCGAATCCCCGGCCTCACCGCTCTCCTCCGTTACGTCCGAACGGTACACCCACGGGTACCCCGCCCTGACGCGACGCACCCCCTTCGGGCTGACGATCGCAAGCGGCTTCGACCCTGATCTCCCCCTCCTGCCCTTCTCCTGCGTCAAACCCCTGTAACCTTCCTTACCCGCCGAGCGGGTGAACTTTGTTAGCATCTCGGACGTATACTCACCGAAAGACTTTACACCCCGGAAGGAGCCGCACGAGAACGTGGCTAAAAGCAGAAAGATAGCGGTCGTCGGAGCGGGCATGGGCGGCCTTGCCGCCGCGATCCGCCTCCAGAGAGTGGGCTTCTCGGTCGAGGTCTTCGAGAAGAACGCTACCCCCGGCGGCCGCATGAACCGCCTCGCGACCCACGAAGGCTACACCTTCGACACCGGTCCCTCCCTACTCCTGATGACCGATACTTACCGCGAACTCTTCTCCTTCGCCGGGCGCGACCTCGGAGACTACGTGAACCTGATCCCTATAACGTCGAGCTACCGCGTTACCTTCGGCGACGGCGACGCCCTCAACACCCACCGCGCCCTTCCGGAGCTGATCCAGGAACTCGAACGCATCGAACCCGGCGTTACCCCGAACTTCTATCGCTTCCTCGCCGACGCCTGCCTCAAGTACCGTCTCGGACGCACCGAGTTCGTAGAACGCGACTTCGACTCCGCAAAGAGCTTCTTCGGCCTGCGAAACCTTAACCTTCTATCGAAGACCAACGCCCTCGGCAACTACTACAGGTCCGTCTCCAAGTACTTCCGAACCGACAAACTCCGTCAGGCGTTCAGCCTCCAGACAATGTACCTCGGCCTCTCTCCGTTCGAAGCCCCGGCGGTCTACTCCCTCCTCCCATACACCGAGCTCGCCGAGGATGGTCTCTGGTTCCCGGAGGGCGGCATGTACGAACTCGTCCTCGCGATGGAGAAACTCGCGGAGGAACTCGGCGTGGAGTTCAACTACAACTCCAGCGTGCAGAAGGTGGCCCGCTCCAATGGCAAGGCAACCGGCGTAATCGTGGACGGGGCCGAACGCGACTTCGATGCGGTCCTCGTCAACGCCGACCTCCCCTACGCTTACCGCGAACTCCTCGGCGGGGAACACGACTCGGACCTGACGGGGGGCCTGCGATGGCGCAAGCGCGACCGCTACCAGTACACAGCATCAGCGTTTATGCTGTATCTCGGGCTGGACGTGAAGCTCGACCGTATGGTTCACCATAACTTCTACCTCTCATCGAGGTACAGGGAAAACTTTGAGGCGATCTTCCGTGACGGTGCCCTGCCCGACGAACCCTCGTTCTACGCGGTCGTTCCCTCCAAAACAGCCCCGGAGGCTGCGCCGCCCGGCGGGGAGTGCCTCTTCGTGCTGGTCCCGGTGCCGCATCTCGGTCCCAACGTAGACTGGGAGCGCGATGGGGAGGCGTTCAAGGAGAAGGTGTACGAGATGCTGGAAGAGCGGTGCGGCATCGAAGACATCCGGGGGCATATCGTCCACGAGACGGTGAAAACCCCCGTGGACTGGCGCGACGAGTACAACCTCGAGGAAGGCGCGGCCTTCGGGCTTGGTCACGGGATCTTTCAGGTCGGATATTTCAGGCCGGAGATGAAGTCGCGGAGCATCGAGGGATTGTATTTCGTCGGGGCGAGTACGAGGCCGGGGACGGGGGTTCCGCTGGTTACCATCGGGGCGAGGACGGTCGCGAACCGGATGCTGCGGGAGGTCGGCTAACGAGATGCGCCTTGACCCGGCAAGCGTCCCGCTAAGAGGTTCCGGTCTGTCGCTGGATGATTGCTACGAGCTATGTGCCGGGGTGCAGAGAACGCACAGCAAGACCTACCACTTCGCCACGAGGCTCTTTCCGAAGCCCGTCCGGCGGCACGTCTATGCGCTGTATGCGTTCATGCGCTACGCCGACGAACTCGTGGACAACCCCGGCACCCTGACGCTCGATGAGCAACATCACGCCTTGGATGCGTTCGAGGCCGAGACGCACCGGGCGGTCGCGGGCGATCGGGAGGTCGAGAACCCGGTGCTTCGGGCCTACGCCGAGACCGTTCGGGAGTGCGGCATCGAAGACAGGGACATCCGGGCCTTCCTTGCGAGCATGAAGATGGACACGCACGTGTTCCGGTACGGGACTTTCTCTGAGCTCGAGGGCTACACGTACGGGAGCGCCGCGGTCGTGGGGCTGATGATGTGCCGGGTCGTCGGGGCGCGTGATGAGCTCGCGCGGCCTCACGCGGAGGCTCTCGGGACGGCGATGCAGTTAACGAATTTCCTAAGGGACGTCGGGGAGGACCTGCGACGCGGACGCATATACCTGCCGCTCGAAGACCTGGAGCGGTTCGGGTACAAGGAGGCCGACCTTGAGGCCGGGGTCGTGGACGAACGTTTCAGACGGCTCATGCGCTTCGAGAGCGAGCGGGCGCGGGAGCTTTACGAGGTAGCGGATGCGGGGATGAAGTACATCCCGGAGGGTCGGCGTTATCCGGTCGTCGTGTCGCGGGCGTTGTACGCCAGAATCCTGAACCTCATCGAGGAGCGGGACTTCGATGTTTTCTCGGGGCGGGCGCGAACCTCGGTGGCGCAGAAATTCACCATCGCCGGTACGTGCGCCGTTCGGGAACCGGGGAACATCGTAGCCAGGGTGAGAGAGACGAAGCTACCATTCCGTTCGATAAAAAGGTGACCTTCCTCCCTTTCTAGCCGACCCTCTCCAGCTGACCTCCTCCGGTCTTCGCTGTCGAAGCATTCTCCGTCGTAAAAATTCCCTGGATCTGCATACAACTGTTTACGGGTTCCGTAGATGGGTGTGTCATGGTGAATTGCTTCACCGGACCGCCCGCAAACGAACGTGAGCGGACCGAGAGCGAAGCATAGAGGACGCAGCATCGAGCGAGGAGAGGAGACATTCTGTGACCGCCGAAGAACGGCGATCAGGACCGCAACGCAGGCCGGACCCCGACCGGCAATTGTTCGGGGATGACCCGGTAAGGGTCAGGGAGACGGATCACTACGAAATAGAATACGTCCAGAGCTTCGTAGAGAAGTGGGACGAACTCATCGACTGGGAGTCCCGCGCGAAGAGCGAGGGCGACTTCTTTATAGAGCAACTCAAGAGCCGGGGGGCGAAAAAGGTTCTCGACGTTGCGACGGGGACCGGGTTTCACTCGGTCAGGTTACTAGATGCGGGCTTCGAGGTCGTGAGCGCGGATGGTTCCGCAGAGATGCTCACCAAAGCCTTCGAGAACGGGCGAGAGTTCGGGGGTTATATCCTTCGTACCGTGTACGCTGACTGGCGTTGGCTCTCGCGGGACGCGAACGGCCGGTACGACGCCATCATCTGTCTTGGGAACTCCTTCACGCACCTCTTCGAGGGGCAGGCCCGCAGGAAGGTTCTGGCAGAATTCTATTCCATGCTAAAGCACGACGGTGTTCTTGTACTCGACCAGCGAAACTACGCCGCCATCCTGGATAATGGTTTCTCCTCCAAGCACACCTACTATTACTGTGGCGACAGCGTAACCGCCGAGCCGGAACACATAGACGAAGGGCTCGCAAGGTTCCGCTACGATTTCGCCGACGGTGTGCAGTACCACCTCGACATGTTCCCCCTGAGAAGAGACTACACGCGCAGGATCATGCTCGAAGCGGGCTTTCAGCGGGTGGACACTTACGGCGACTTCCAGGAGACCTACACCGACGAAAAGCCGGACTTCTTCATCCACATCGCCGAGAAACTCTACATCGAGGACGAAGAGGATCAGGGAGGGGCGTCGTGAGTGAGTACACGAAGGCCCGGGACACAGCCAGGGATTACTACGACTCCCCCGACGCGGACGGGTTCTACGCGACGATCTGGGGCGGCGAGGACATTCACGTCGGCCTCTATGAGTCGCCCGAAGAGGACATCGCCTCGGCGAGTCGGCGCACCGTCGAGCGCATGGCCGACCGTCTGAAGAAGGCCGGGCTTCCAGAGGGAGGCCGGGTGCTGGATATCGGATCGGGCTACGGTGGCGCGGCGCGATACCTCGCCAGAGAGCGAGGCTACGAAGTAACCTGCCTCAACCTGAGCTCGGTCGAGAACGAGCGAAACCGCCGGATGACGGAAGACGCGGGCCTTGTGGAGAAGATAGCGGTGGTAGAGGGCAGCTTCGAGGAGATCCCTGCGGAGGACGAGTCCTTCGACGCTGTGTGGTCACAGGACGCCATCCTGCACAGCGGTGACCGGGGGCGTATTTTTCGGGAGGTAGCCAGGGTTCTCGCGCCCGACGATCAGTTCGTCTTCACCGACCCGATGAAGTCTGACGGCTGCCCGGACGGGGTCTTGCAACCCATTCTGGACCGCATCCACCTCGACTCTCTGGGTTCGCCCGGCTTCTACCGGTAAGCGGCCCGAGATGTCGGGCTCGAGGAGGTCGCCTACGAGGATCACAAAGAGCAACTGACGACGCATTACGCCAGGGTTCTGCAGGAGAGCGAACGCCGGGAGGACGAGCTTGCGCGGGTCTGCGGCGAAGAGTACGTCGCGAGGATGAAAGCAGGGCTGAAGCACTGGGTAGACGGCGGCGAGCGAGGGCATCTGGCATGGGGCATCCTTCACTTCCGCAGCGCACCGGGAGCGTGAGCGGAGCCTCACGCAAGCATTGTAATTCGGGGGTCTGCGTGTTGTAATCTGACAGCTTACGCTTCAAGAAGCGAAGCTCATCGAGAGCGACAGAGGGACGGGCCCAGTGAAGTCGCGGCGACCGGTGGAGGGGTCGAACTCCTCCACGTCGGGTGCCAAATCCCACGGAGAGCGCGAGTGTGATCTCCGAGAGATGAGCCGGGTTACCAAGCACACCCGACTCCCTTCAGACCCCGATAAGAAATAGATAAAAGTACCGTTCGAGGACGAGAGAGAAAGGCGACCTGTTGAGCATCGGTTCGAAACCTGGAAGTTTTCACTTCGATTTCAAGGAGCGTCTCGATTCGGGCGTACTCGTCTCCGACGGGGCTATGGGGACGCTGCTCGGCGAACACGGCGTCAGTTTCAGACATCCGTATGACCGGGCGAACCTGACCCACGCCGACCTCGTATCGAAGCTGCACGACGAGTACATCCGGGCCGGGGCGCAGATGATCGAGACAAACACCTTCTCTGCGAACCGCATCAAGCTCTCCGAGTACAAGCTGGATGAGAAGGTA
>JBPCNU010000090.1:0-4787 GCA_051000975.1 Rubrobacter sp. | reverse complement strand
ACGATGTACCGGAGCCCGCGTGCGTCGTGGAGCGGGTCTGGGCGCAGGAAGTGTTCTCTGGCGGGAGTTACATGATCCTGGCCCCCACAGACCTCGCGACGTTCGGCGGGGCGATGGGCAGTTCCTTAGGGGACGTGCAACTTGCCGGAGCCGGGGCTTACGCCGCCGCGCCGAGCTTCATGGACGCGCTCGTCATCGGGATAGCGTCAACGGCTCCGGCGTACTCGCTGGCGGCGGTGATCGGGCTGGTGGTCGTTACGGTCGGGGTTCAGTCCCCGGCGGTACTGTTCGCCTCGTTCGTCCCGATGTTCTTTATCGCGACGGCCTTCTACTACATGAACCGGGCCGACCAGGACTGCGGCACGACCTTCAGCTGGGTTACGCGGGCGATGGGTCCCTGGGCCGGGTGGATGGGCGGCTGGGCGATCTGCGTTACGGGAATCCTCGTTATCGGGTCGCTCGCGGACGTGGCCGCCCGTTACACGTACGTGCTCTTCTCCCTCGACGGACTCGCCGCCTCGAAGCCCGCCATCACCACGCTCGCGGTCGTGTACATGGTTTTGATGACGGCGGTGTGCGTCATCGGGATAGAGCTATCCGCAAAGGTACAGAACGTCATGATCGTCGCGCAGGTCGCAACGCTTCTCATCTTCGCCGGGGTCGCCCTCTACCTGGTCTTCTCCGGCTCCTCGGCGACCTCGCTCTCCCCCGAACTTTCCTGGTTCAACCCGTTTGCGATACAGGATTCCAGCGCGCTTATCGGCGGTTTGCTGATCGGGGTCTTTATCTACTGGGGCTGGGAATCCTCCGTCAACCTGACCGAAGAGACGACTGACTCCTCCTCGACGCCGGGCCTTGCAGCGGTGTTTTCCACGGTGATCCTCCTTGCGACGTACCTCTCCGTCGCGGTGGCGGTCGTGGCTTTCGCGGGGCTCGGGACGGTCACGGAGTTCGCCGACGACGACGCTATTCTCTCGACGGTTGCGACGGGCGTCCTCGGCTCGCCCTGGTACTTGCTCGTGGTCCTCTCGGTCCTGACCTCCGCGCTGGCCTCGACGCAGACGACCATCCTCCCGGCTTCGAGGACGACGCTCTCGATGGCGCGGGCCGGGGCGTTCCCGAGGGTGATGGGGAACGTGCATCCGAGGTTCCTCACGCCGCACGTCTCGACGATAGTCATCGGGATTCTGGCGATAATCTGGTACGTGCCGATAAACCTCATCAGCGAGAATTTCCTTTTCGACACGCTCTCCGCGCTCTCGCTCATGATCGCCTTCTACTACGCCCTCACCGGGTTCTCCTGCGCTATCTACTACAGAAAAGAACTTACGAAATCTCTCAAGAACTTCCTCTTCATCGGGCTGGCTCCGGTGCTCGGGGCGTCGCTTTTGACGTACCTGTTCTTTGTCTCGATCATAGACCTCTCAGACCCCGGCGCGTCATACACGGGCGGGTCGTTTCTCGGGATCGGGATGCCGCTCGTCATCGGCCTCGGCTTCCTGCTGCTCGGGGCGGTCTTCATGGTGCTCTGGCGCGTAACCGGCGACGGCCACCGGGAGTTTTTTGACCGCCGCCCGGAAACCGTGCCGCCGGAGGTGGCCGCAGGACGCGTGAAAGTAACCGAGACGGCGGGCGCACCCGCTGATGCTGGAAAGAAGAGCCGCTAGATAGTCCGCAGTCGGGGCCGACGAAGAACTGGGTTGCTCCTGAGCCTCGTTCTCATCGCGTGTTCTTGCGCCAGCGTTGCGCGTACCCCGCCCCGCTAAGGTCTGAGTCCGGCGCGTCGGGAACCAGCGGGTCCTTTACGGCGAACCCGGCCCCGCAAGCCCCGCTGAAGACCATGCTACCCGGTTTGGCGCAAGCCCTCTCTACGCCCTCTTCGAGAGGGTCTTGTAAGTCTGGTGGAGGTGGTCGGAGATCGTAACGATGGTGAAGATGCTCGCGACAAGGCGCGTAACGGTCGGGGAGAAGACCAGACCGTAGGTAAAGAAAGAGGCGATCCACTGACCCATGCAGAACTTGCAGGTGACAAGCTCACCGATGGAGTACCGGAAGCCGCTGCCCCTTGGCTTCTCGTCAACGCTCTTGGGACTCCTCTTCTCCTGAAGCTCGGTAAACGGGGCGCGCAGGAAGCTGGTCACGGCATCGTTGGCGATCAGGGTGCTCAGCTTGTGCGTCGCAACCCCGAGCAGCACGATGTCCCTTGTCTCTATGCGCTCCGGTAATTTCCGGTCAGCCCCTTTAGCGAGGAGCAGAAAAACCGCGAAGATCATGTTAAACACGCCCGCAAGGACAGTGTAGGACTGAAGGGGCTGCTCCCCGGCATCGTAGCCCTCCAAAGGCCCGGGACGCGCCTGCCCCTTGTCTTCCACCCCGTCGTTATGGTCCTCGGAGAACCCCTGTTGAGTCTGTTCTTTGCTCATCTTCAGCCTTTCCACGCCCGAAACGGGACGAGCTTGTCGTCGTTGACTCCGGGGCTTTGCAGAAGATCCAAGCACCCCGAGAGGCCATTTTAACCTCGCCGCTCGGGACGCGACATCCCCCGGACCGGGGATATCGCATATTTCGGGCTAGCTCGCAAGAGCGAGGTCGCTAAAAGCAGACCCTGCGACTACGCGTCCGCAGGGCGCGGCTATCGCAGACTTCGCAGAGACGTGCTTTGCGCAGAAAAAGGGAGCAAAGATGACCGGCTCATCGGGGTCCACGGTCTTGCTCCCTTCTTCCGGTGAGACTTCTCTACACCCCGAGGTTGGTCATTACGTGCTTGATACGGGTGTAGTCCTCAAGGCCGTACATCGAGAGTTCTTTGCCGTAGCCGGAGTGTTTGAAGCCGCCGTGAGGCATTTCGGCGACGAGCGGGATGTGCGTGTTGATCCAGACACACCCGAAGTCCAGCCGCCGGCTAACCCGCATAGCCCGACCGTGATCCCGGGTGAAAACGCTCGACGCGAGCCCGTACTTCACACCGTTGGCCCACCTCACGGCTTCGTCCTCGTCCGAGAACTGCTGCACGGTTATGACCGGCCCGAAGACCTCGTTCTGAGAAAGCTCGTCGTCTTGACGCAGCCCGTCCACGACGGTCGCTTCGTAGAAGTAGCCGCGCTCGCCCTGCCGCTTCCCGCCCGTTACGACTTCGGCGTGCGACGGCGTTCGCTCGACCATGCTGCTGACGTGGGCCAGCTGATTCTCGTTGTTCAGCGCGCCGTAGAGGATGTCCTCATCGTCGGGCTGGCCGGTCTTGGAACCTCTGGCCTGTTCGGTGAGCGCGGCGACGAACTCCTCGTGAACGCTCGGCGCAACGAGGACGCGGGTCGCTGCGGTGCAGTCCTGTCCGGCGTTGAAGTAGCCCGCTCCCGCTATCTCTTCGGCGGCCTGTTCGATGTCCGCGTCGTCGAAGACTATAACCGGGGCCTTCCCGCCGAGTTCGAGGTGGACTTTCTTCAGGTCTGAGGCCGCGCTCTTCGCGACCTCCCTCCCCGCCCGGACGGAGCCCGTGATGGAGACCATCTGCGGGGTCGGGTGTTCTATCAGGGCGCGTCCGGTGTCGCGGTCGCCACACACCACGTTCAGGACGCCCGCCGGAAGGAACTCGCTCGCGATCTCGGCGAGCATCAGCGTGGAGACCGGGGTCGTGTCCGACGGTTTCAGCACCACGGTATTCCCGGCTGCGAGCGCCGGAGCTATTTTCCAGATCGCCATAAGGAGCGGGTAGTTCCAGGGCGTTACCTGCGCGCAGACGCCGATAGGTTCGCGCCGGACGAAGCTCGTCATGCCCTCCAGGTATTCCCCGGCGGATTTCCCTTCAAGGACGCGGGCGGCCCCGGCGAAGAACCGGATCTGATCCGTCGCCATCGGAATCTCTTCTTCGAGCGTCAGCCCGAGCGGCTTTCCGGTGTTCTCGGACTCGGCGGCGACTATCTCCTCCGCTCTTTCTTCGATCCTGTCGGCGATGCCGAGCAGGGCCTTCTGCCGGTCCGCCGGGGTCGAGTCGCGGTAAGCTTCGAAGGCTTTCTCTGCGGCCTTGAAGGCGGCGTTTATCCCGGCCTCGTCCGTAACGGGCGACTCGGCGAACGTCTCTTCGCTCGCGGGGTTTACGAGGCCGAAGCCTCCGTTTGCGTCCGCCTCGACATATTCCCCTCCGACAAAGTTCTTCAGCGTTCTCGTCATAGTCTCTCCCTCTTTATCAGGCGGGAGACTCCGTACAGAATCCCCGCGTTTGTGAACACCGCACCCACGATAGCCAGCACGCTCGACAACGCTCCGACCTCTCCCAGAAGACCAAGACCGAGGCTCCAGGGCAGGGCCAGAAAGATCGCCGGTACCGCGCTGAGCGGGTCCGACTCGAAGCCGAACCAGCCGTTCGCGCTCGCCGGGACCACGAACAGGGCAAGCAGGCAAAGAACGCCGTACACCCCGGCCAGGATTTTCAGAAACCCCGACACACCTGCTCCACGGGTTTCTTTCTCGCCGCCAGCCCGCCGAGAACCTCCCGTACGATCCTCTCCGCCGCAAGCGCCGTGATATCCGCCGAGCCGACCGCCGCCGGGATAACCTCCACAACGTCCACCCCGACGAGATCCAGCCTCTCAGCGACCTCCCGAACCGCCCGGAGCAGCTCCGTCGTCGTCATGCCGCCCGGCTCCGGCGTCCCCGTTCCGGGGGCAAAGGCCGGGTCGAGAACGTCTATGTCCACGCTGAGGAACACCGGCCCGGCCCCGACTTTCCCGACTGCGCGCCGCACCGCGTTCTCTACGCCACCGTCCCGGATCTCGTGCATGAAGATGCTC
>JBPCNU010000089.1:0-15613 GCA_051000975.1 Rubrobacter sp. | reverse complement strand
CGTTGACGCCGTCTGTGACGGGGAGGATGTGTACATCGGCGGGGTGATGGAGCACATCGAGGAGGCCGGGGTTCATTCGGGGGATTCCTCGTGTGTAACGCCGCCGATCACGCTCCAGCGTTCGCTTGTGGAGAAGATCGAGAACTACACGAGGCGGCTCGCGCTCTCGATAGGGGTCGTGGGGCTGATGAACATCCAGTTCGTGGTGCGCGGGGATAACGTCATGGTGATCGAATGCAACCCCAGAGCGTCGAGGACGGTCCCGTATATCTCGAAGGCGACCGGGGTTCCGCTGGCGAAGGTGGCGACGCGGGTCTCGGTCGGGGAGAAACTGCGGGATATGGACCTAAAAGCGTCGCGGAGCGGCCGTTTCAGCGTGAAGGCCCCGGTGTTTCCCTTCGACCGGTTTGCCGACGCGGACCCGCTCCTCGGGCCGGAGATGCGCTCGACGGGCGAGGCGATGGGGATAGACCGGACGTTCGGCGGGGCCTTTGCGAAGGCACTCTCCGCCGCCGGGCAGAGGCTCCCGGAGAGCGGGCGAGTGTACGTCTCGGTTGCGAACCGCGACAAGCGGGCGGTCGTCCTCATAGCGCGGGCCTTCGCGGACCTCGGCTTCGAGGTGCTGGCGAGCGAGGGAACGGCGGAGGTACTCAGGAACAACGGGCTTCCGGTCGCGGTGGTGCCGAAGATCGGGGAGGGCGACGGCCGCGAAGCGAAGAACGTACTGGAGATGATCGAAGACCGGGAGATAGACCTCGTCGTGAACACGCCCTGGGGCCGGGGCGCGAGGACGGACGGGTACCTGATCCGTCGCTCCGCCCTGACCCACGGCGTCCCGTGCATCACGACCCTCGCCGGGGCCTCCGCCGCTATCCAGGGCATCGAGGCGACCATCCGGGGCGAGACGCGCACCGTGAATTCCCTTCAGAACCTCTACGCGACGAAGGCCCAGGGTTAGGGCGTGAGGTTCTACAGGGTCGAAGTGCAGAGCGTCGAGCGTCTGGGCGAGTATTTTGTCCTGCGCTACGCCTGGGACGACACAGAGCGTCCCGTAGAATCGGGACAGTTCGTGATGGCGCGGGCCGCCGGGTTCCCGGCGACGCTCGACCCGTTTCTCGCGCGTCCGCTCTCCTTCTACGACTACGACGGGGAAGACGGCGTTGCGAGCCTCCTCTTCGAGGTGCGTGGTCGCGGCACGGAGAACCTCGCCGCAAAATCGTCCGGCGAGACCATCGAGGTGACCGCCCCGCTCGGCAAGCCGTTCGACTTGTCGGGCCTCGACGAGACGAGCCGCGTCGCCCTGCTCGGGGGCGGCATCGGGACCGCGCCGTTCAGGTTCCTCTCCCGCCGGCTGATCGACCTGAACATCCCCCACGACACCTACCTCGGCTTCGCAGACAGGAGCCTCGCAAAAGCGGCGGACGGCTTTCCCGGCACGAACGCGAAGGTCGCCACGATGGATGGCTCGGCCGGCACGCACGGGACCGTCCTCGACGCGGTGGACGAGTCCGGTGGCATGAAACGCTACGCCGCCGTCTACGCCTGTGGCCCGAACCTGATGCTCGCCGCCGTGAAGCTCGCCGTTCCGCCGAATGTCCGGTGTCAGCTCTCGGTCGAGGAGCGCATGGGCTGCGGCAACGGCTCCTGTAACGGCTGCGTCGTCCCGGTCGAAGGACGCGGCTACGTCCGCTCCTGCATCGAAGGCCCCGTCTTCGACGCGGAGGTGCTCGCATGGTGATGCAGGGGAAAGTCCGAACAGACGTAGATACCGCCGTCGAACTCTGCGGCATCACCCTAAAAAATCCCATAATGCCAGCGTCGGGGACGATGTCGAAGGAATCGCTCGTTGAGGTCGGGGGTGTTTATGGTGCGATCCTCCCGAAGACGACGACCCCGCGCCCGAGAGACGGGAACCCGACGCCGCGCATCGCGGAGACTTACGCGGGGATGGTCAACTCCATCGGCCTGCAGAATCCCGGCGTCGAGGAATTTCTGGCGCATCTGAGCGACTACGAGGTGGGGGCGCCGCTCTTCGTCTCGGTGGCGGGGGATACGGTGGAGGAATTTCGGGGGATCGTCGGTCTCGTGGCGGCGGATGAGCGGGTATCGGCCATCGAGATGAACCTGTCGTGTCCGAACGTGGAGCATGGCGGACTGACGTTCTGCGCCGGGCCGGGGAGCGTTGCGGAGGTCGTTGCGGCGGCGAGGGAGACGACGGAGAAGCCGCTCATAGTGAAGCTGACGTTCGAAGGGGTCGTGGGGAACGCGGTCGCGGCGGAATCCGCAGGAGCCGATGCCGTTACGGCGATAAACACCATCCCGGCCCTCACGATAGACACCCGTTCGAGAAAGAAGCTGGTTCGCGGCGGGCTCTCCGGACCGGCGATAAAGCCCGTTGCGTTGCGGGCGGTCTACGAGGTAGCCAGTTCGGTAAACATCCCCGTCCTTGCGAGCGGCGGGGTTACGACGGGCCTCGATGTTGCGGAGTTCATGCTCGCGGGGGCAACGGCGGTGCAGGTCGGGACGGCGAGTTTCGTGCGGGAACCGGAGGAGATCCTCGCTGAGTTTGCGGGATATTTGCGGGAGATGGGGCTTACGGCGTCAGGGCTGGTCGGTCGTGTCGGATAGTGGGCGGGTAGTATAATGACAAGCATGTTGAAACGGACCCCGGAGCGTACATCCGAAGAGCGGATGACAGCACTCGAGCAGGCCAACCGAATACGCTTCGCCCGCGCCGACGCGAAGCGAGATCTCAAGAGCGGCCAGCTGAACATCCTCGACCTGTTGATGGACCCGACGGAGGAGCAGAAAGGGGCCAAAGTCGAGGAGATGCTGCTCGCGATGAGGGGTATGGGCAGGATCAAGGTAAACCGCATCATGAAAGAGGCCGGGATCAGTCGTTCCAAGACCCTTGTGGGGTTGACCCACGGACAGCGTGACCGTCTAGTAAGGACGCTCGGGTGCGAGGAGCTCTAATCGTCGTCTCCGGGCCGTCGGGGGCGGGGAAATCTACTTTGATCCGCGCCGCGCTTCGTGTCATCCCCGATCTGGGGTATTCGATCTCCGCGACCACGAGGAAGCCGCGCGGGGGCGAGGTGGACGGCAGGGAGTACATTTTCCTCGACCGGGAGACGTTTGAGCGTTGGGTCGAGGAGGGTGAGTTTCTTGAATGGGCCGAGTACTCGGGTAATCTCTACGGGACGCCGGAGAGAAAAGTCGAAGAATTTCTGGCGGCCGGTCGGTCGGTCATCCTGGAGATAGAATTGCAGGGGGCGCGGCTCGTCCGAAAAAAGAGGCCGGATGCGCAGATGATCTTCGTCCGTGCGCCGTCTCTGGAGGAGACAAGGAAGCGTCTCGAAAGCCGGAAGACCGAGACCGGAGAATCGGTCGAGACTCGTATGGCGACGGCGGAGCTAGAGGTCGCGGCGAAGACCGAGTTCGACCACGAGATAATCAACGACGACAGAGAACGGGCGGCGGAGGAGATCGTCGCGCTCATGCGCCGGATAATCGGATAACAGAGACGAAAACCAGAGCCTCGCAAGAGGCCAGGAGGTAGCAGGATGCTGAACGAACTCAAGGTAGACGAACTGCTCGATTCGGGGAAGGTGGATTCCCGATACGGGCTCGTACTCGCCGCCGCCCGCCGGGCGCGGCAGATCAACGAATACACCGCAACGCTCGGTTTGAACGAGTCGTTCGGCATTCCGGGGCCGCAGGTCCACACTCGCTCGCAGCACCCCATAAGCATCGCCATCGAAGAACTCCGCGAGGGACAGCTCGTCGCGGCCTTCCGCGAAGAAGAGCCGGAGAACGCCGCTCAGGAGGCCGAGGTATCCGAAACCCCGGTGATCGCCGACTCCGACGAGGATGTCTCGGAGTCCGCAGCGGCCCCGGACGAGGTCGAGGAGGACGGCATCCCGACCGCCGACTCCGAAGATGTCTCCGACGACGGTTCCGAAAGCAGCTCCGATGACGTCGAGGGCGCGGAGTCCGAAGATGAGGGTGCAGGAGCGGCCTAGAGTCTCGGTAGCTCGGAGGTGATCCTCCTCTCGGTCGGAGCGACGTTTGGCGCGCTCGAAGCCCCGAAGCTCGCCCGCGAACTTGCGAAGACGGGCCAAGAAGTAGAAGTCATGCTGGATGAGAAGGCCCGACTCTTCGTCGGGCCTTCGGCGTTTTCGGCTGTCGGTGCGAACGTAGTCGAGCGGTCGTCCGGCGCGCCCGCTGCGGTCGTCCATTATCCAGCGACGACGGAGACTGTCGCCCGGCTCGCGAAGGGACTGGGGCCGGAACGAGAAACCTCGTCCGAGCTTCACCTCATCGCCCCGGATATAGACGAGGCGAGCGCGAAGAACCCGGCGGTCGTCGCGAACGTCGAGGTTTTGAGGCGTGATGGTTGCAGGGTCGCGGGCGAGGCCGGGCAGGAGATAGCGTCGGCCCGGACGGTTGCGGCGGAGGTGCTGGGGGGACTGGCTGCTCTGGATGGTCCGTTCGCCGGGAAGCGCGTCGTGGTCGCGACGGGTGGAACGCACGAACCGATAGATTCCGTCCGGTTCATCGGGAATCGTTCTTCGGGGAAGATGGGGCTCGCGGTGGCGAGGGAGGCCCGGCTCCTGGGGGCGGAGGTCGTGGTCGTAGCGGCGAACATCCCGGAACGAGAGCCGGGGGTAGAGTGGATCCCGGTCGAGAAGGTCGAGGAACTGGAGCGGGCGGTACATCAGGCTATCGCCGGGGCGGACGTGCTGGTGATGGCGGCGGCGGTCTCGGACTTCACGCCCACCTCCCCGGTAGAGGAGAAGATCCGTCGCGGGCAAAGCGAGACGATGACGCTGGAACTCAAGGCGACGAGCGACGTTCTGGCCGGGGTTCGGAGAGAATCTCCGGGGCTGATCATCGTGGGATTCGCCGCCACGCACGGAGACCCCATACCGGATGCGCGGGAGAAACTAGTCAAGAAAGGCGCGGACTTCATCGTCGGGAACGACATATCGAGGAGAGACATCGGGTTCGCCACCGAGGAGAACGAAGTGGTCGTAGTAGGCCCGGGAATCGAACATTTTATCGAGAAAGCCGCGAAAAGCGACGTGGCACGCGCTATCCTGTATGAGGTTTCTCGCGAGTTTCGCTAAACTAGGGCCGAACAAGAAGCGCGGGAGAATCGAAAAACAGAGTCGGAAAACATCTATAAGTCTTGCGAGAGGAGTCTGATCAGGATGACCGAGAGAGCTACGCATCTGTTCACGTCTGAATCCGTCACGGAGGGACATCCAGATAAGATAGCGGATCAAATCTCCGACGCCGTCCTCGATGCCGCGCTCGCAGATGATCCCAAGAGCCGGGTCGCCTGCGAGACGCTTACCACCACCGGACTGGTCCTCGTCGCCGGGGAGATAACCACCGACACTTACATAGATATCCCCGGCATCGTACGAAAAAAGATCTCCGAGATCGGCTACACGAACGCTAAGTACGGTCTCGACGCCGAGACCTGCGGCGTCATAGTCACTCTCGACGAGCAATCTCAGGACATCGCTCAGGGCGTGAACAAGGCCTACGAGGTTCGCGACTCCGAAGAGGAGATCGATGAGATCGGGGCCGGAGACCAGGGGATGATGTTTGGCTATGCGTGTGAGGAGACGGACGAACTCATGCCGCTCCCGATCACCCTCGCGCACACCCTGACTCGCCGCCTCGCCGAGGTTCGCAAGAACGGGACGCTCGACTACCTCCGCCCCGACGGCAAGGGGCAGGTCTCCGTGCGTTACGAGGGCGACAGGCCCGTGGCCGTGGACAAGGTACTCGTCAGCGCGCAGCACGCCCCCGGCGCAGAGAAACACATCCGCGAGGACATCATCGAGAACGTCGTGAAGCCCGTGATGCCCGAAGATATCTTCGATCCGGACTCGGTGGACATTCTCGTCAACCCGACGGGGCGGTTCGTCATCGGTGGACCGCAGGGCGACGCGGGGCTTACGGGACGGAAGATCATCGTGGACACCTACGGCGGAGCGGCCCCGCACGGTGGCGGTGCGTTCAGCGGCAAGGACGCGACGAAGGTCGACCGTTCGGCCTGCTACGCCGCCCGCTGGGTCGCGAAGAACATCGTCGCCGCCGGTCTCGCCGGACGGTGTCAGGTACAGGTCGCTTATGCAATCGGCGTCGCGGCCCCCGTCAGCGTGATGGTCGAGACCTTCGGCACGGAGCGCGTCTCCCCGAAGCAGATAATCCAGCTCGTCGAGGAGAACTTCGACCTCCGGCCCGGCTCCATAATTCGCGACCTCGATCTCAGGAAGCCGATCTTCAGCCGCACCTCGGCCTACGGACACTTCGGCAGGAACGAGCCGGGCTTCACCTGGGAAGAGACGAACCGCGCCGAAGACCTCCGCCGCGCCGCCGGACTCTAACCTGATAGAGACAGCCCCTCGCGAATCGGCGTCGGTGCGTAACCGGGCGGCGGTTCGCGTCTGCCTCATGCTCAGAACGCATGCCCTTCCGCCTCTGAGCTACCTCGTGCCGGAGGATCTGTCTGGGACCGTAAAGGTAGGCTCCGTCGTCGTTGCCCCGCTCTCCGGGCGGGGGAGGCTCGGTGTCGTCGCGGGCTTCGACGAAGAGAGTGACCGGGCGAAAGAGCCGCTAAGGACCGCCGCGAACTTCTCGCTCACCCCGGAGGTGGTGGCCCTCTGCGAGCGGATCGCAAGGGATACATCGAGCTCCTTCGCCTCGGTACTCGCCTGCGCCCTACCGCCCGGCATCTCGACCGACCACTACCGGATCTTGAACCACCGGGTCGTTAGCAGGTGGGATGCTGGAGCGCGAGTCTCGCGCCAGCAACTAAAGCGAGCCGTCGGTCAGGAGAGGCTGAAGACTCTGGAGGCGCGAGGCTACATCGCCCTCGACCCCGCTCTACCGGAGCCTCCGACTGAAGAGGTTGCGGTCGTGGTGAGCGATGCGGATCAGAGGACAGCAACCGAGAGCCTCAACCGCGCTCCGGCTCAGAGACGGATGATTGAGAAACTCCTGCGAGATGGCGAGTTTCGCACCTCCTTGCTGCTGTCGAGCGGTGAGTTCAAGCGGGAGACGCTCAGGACGCTCGTCCGGCGCGGCTTCGTGAGGCTCGAAGAGCGGCGACCTCCGTGGAACACCGCCCCGTTTCTCGTTGCAAACGGCG
The DNA here is from genome assembly GCA_051000975.1 of Rubrobacter sp. Lineage (GTDB taxonomy): Bacteria > Actinomycetota > Rubrobacteria > Rubrobacterales > Rubrobacteraceae > Rubrobacter. Next base: position 8,445 of record JBPCNU010000089.1, on the reverse strand, counting down.
TGAACCTTGCTCCTCCTGACACCGGGGCACCGGATCTCACGGCTGGCGGTGTGTTCGTGCGGCGGGTTCCGACGGGAGGCATAAACCGGGAGGTTGTCGCCTCGGGGCTTCGGGTTCTGCAGGCCGGGGCGAGGCTTCTGGTCCTCGCGCCGGAGGTCTCGGTCGTGGAAGAGGTCGCGAGGACGCTCGCGGTCTCGCTGCCGCAGGGTACTCGCATCGGGGTCTATCATGCCGGGGTCGGGTCCGGTCGGGGCGAGGTCTGGCGAGCGGCCGCGGAGGGTGAACTCGACGTTCTCGTCGGGACGCGGTCCGCGGCCCTGCTCCCGGTCTCCAACCTCGGTGGGGTCGTGGTCGTGGACGAACCAAACCCTTCTCATCGGGCCGGGCCGGGCCATGAGGGTGTGGCGACTCACGTGCGGGAAATCTCTCAGGAACGCTCGCGCATCGAGGGCTGCGGGACGTTGTTCCTCTCGCCGCATCCGTCGCTCAGGTTGTACGCCTCCGTCCTCTCCGGGGAGACCCGCGAACTGCCGGTGCGAGATCACGAACCGTGGCCGAGGATCCGACTGATAGACATGCGAGGCACTGGAGCCTATTTCAGCCGCACCCTTCTCGATGCCTGTCGGGAGGCTCTCGAGCGAGGCGGCAGGGTCGGGGTCGTGGTGGATCGAACCGGGCTCTCGACCTTCCTCGTATGCTGCAAGTGTGGCGGGGTTCGCTCGTGCTCTTCCTGCGGAACCCCGCTCCCGGCTCCTCCCGGCGAAGACCCTCGACCCGAGCTCGCGAAGTGTCCGCGCTGCCGGACGAGGAACGCCGGTAGCCGCGAGTGCGAGTCGTGCGGTTCTTCGAGGGTAACGGTTTCGGGGATGACGGTCGAGCGGGTCGCGGCGCGACTCTCGGAGAAGCTCGGCGTAGAGGTCGGGACGCTGACCGCAGAACGTTCCGAGAGAGAGGAAGCCGCCGTGATCGTCGGCACTCCGGCGCGGGTCTTCGCCCGGAGCCGGGAGGTCATCGTGGTCCCGGACGCGGACGCACTCCTCTTCGGTCGGCGTCTTGGGACCTCCGAGCGGGCGTTCCGGGTTCTGCTCGGCGCGGCGGAGTCCGCCGGGAGCCTGCTCGTGGTCCAGACTTGTGACCCCGAACACCGTACTCTTCGGGCCGCCGTGCGCGGCGATTACCGGGCCTTCGCCGCCGAGGAGTTGCCCCGGCTTGAAGCCCTGGGCTATCCGCCTTTCGGGCATCTCGCCCGGCTTTCGGTTCGAGGTTCGGAGTCCGAGGCACGTCTTGCGGTAGAATCACAGGAGGTTCGGGCGGAGTCCGAAGGCGTCGAATCGTCGGGCCTCGTGGCCGGAGCCAACCCCGCAAACAGAGAGGACTGGCTCGTACTTCTGAGGGCTTCCGAGAGAGCCTCGGTCGCGTCTGCTGCCACGAGCATCGCGAGGGCGGCAGCGAAGAAGTCGGCGCGAAGAGTCAGGATTACGGTCGAGATAGACCCGGAGGAGATGTAGGTTGTGACACTCGAAGTGAGGCGTTTCGGAGACCCCGTTTTGAAGTCCAAGGCGTCGGAGGTCTGCTCCTTTGATGAGTCGCTCGGTAAGCTCGCCGACGAGATGCTCGACACGATGCACGAACACGAGGGCGTCGGCCTCGCCGGGAACCAGGTCGGCAGGCTCCAGCGCATCCTCGTAGCCGAATACGAAGACGAGCAGTTCATCCTCATCAACCCCGAAATAGCCGACGCTTCCGGCGAAGAAGAGACCATCCCCGAAGGCTGCCTCTCCATCCCCGGCGTTCAGGTAGACGTGAGCCGGGCTATCTCGGTAACGGTCAGAGCGCAAGACCTCGACGGTGAGGAGTTCGAGCTCGAAGCCGAAGGGCTCCTGGCAAGGATCTTCCAGCACGAGATAGACCATCTGAACGGGGTGATGATCCTCGATCGAACCGACCGGGAATCCCGCCGCGCCGCGATGCGTGAGATGCGCGAACGACTCCTGAACAAGTCCTGACCCCGCCGCGATGCTCAGGGTAGCCTTCGCCGGAACACCGGACTTCGCCGCTACGATCCTCGCCGCGATCCTCGCCTCCGAGCATGAGGTAGGACTCGTCGTCTCTCAGCCCGACCGCAGACGCGGAAGAGGCCGCAAACTCGATGCCACCCCGGTAGCCGAACTCGCCCGCGAACGCGAACTCTCCCTCGTACAGCCGGAGAATATCTCCGAAGTCAACGACCGCATCGCCACTCACGACGCTCTGGTAGTAGCGGCTTACGGTCAGATCCTCTGCGCCAATACCCTCGACGCCGCTCGACTCGGAGCCTGGAACGTTCACGCCTCCCTGCTCCCGAAATATCGCGGGGCCGCCCCGATAGAACGCGCCATCATGGACGGTGATACCAGGTCCGGCGTCTCCATAATGAAGATGGACGAAGGACTCGATACAGGACCGGTCGCCAAGACAGGCGAAACGGATATTCCATCCGATATGACCGGCGGGGAACTCACCGTCCGTCTCGCCGTAATCGGAGGTGAAGCTATAGTAGAGGTTCTATCTGAGCTAGAGGCCGGAAGCACAACCCTCGCTGAACAGGATAGTCTTGAAGCTACATATGCTTCTAAGGTTTTACGTGAGGATCAGAAGCTCGACTGGGAACGTGGGGTGTGGGAGGTTCACAACGTGGTGCGGGCCCTCGCTCCGCATATCGGGGCACGGTGCTATGTGGTCGGGGACGAGCAGCCGCTAAAGTTGTGGAAAACCTGGCCGGAGGCAAGTACCGGGCAGAGATCGGAGCCGGGGAGAATCTACGTGCAAAATGGGCGGATCTTCGTGGGTTGCGGGGATGGCAGGGTGGAGATTCTGGAATTACAGGCCGCCGGGGGGCGCAGGATGTCTTCGGAGGAGTTTTTGCGGGGCAACGACGTATCTGGAACTTTACTTGTGTAACCGTACCTTTTAGAGTGTGCAGTAAGAAGTGAGTAGTAGGCGTATTGTGGGAATTTTCATCCGGCGAGGCGCGACATTCTTCACCGGGTTTCCGATGTAGGCAAAAGCGCAAAATGCCAGAAGCGATGATAGACTGCCGCAGAGTTCAGGCCGGAAGAGATCGAGGAGGGGTGAGATCAGGGTTCCCGAGGTTCGTACATTCGACCCTCAACCGGAGGTCCAGGAGCAGCTCGTAGGGATCGAGGACGAGATGAGGGTCGTGATCGTCGGTGCGGGCGGTTACGGGCGTGTGGCGCTTGATGTACTGATCGCGAGTGGCCTCGAAAACCAGGTCATAGGGTTTTACGACGACGCCTGTGCGACGCTTGCACAGGCGATTCGGGGCGTACCCGTTGTGGGGGATGTGGCGATGTTGAAGAGCATGCTCTCGGTCGAGAGTGCTTACGTCGTCGTGGCTATCACGGACGCTACGGCTCGGCTGAAGATAGCGAACTCTATCCGGTCCCTTGGCGGGGAGTTCTTCAAGGCCACTCACCCCCTCTCCTACGTCTCCGAGGCAGCGACGGTCGGGGACGGGAGCGTACTCGCGGCGGGGGCGGTCGTCCACCCCGACGCGTCGATCGGCAGCCACTGTTTCATCGGCCCCGGTGCGGTCGTGGACCGCGACGCGGAAGTCGGCGCGGGGGCATGGCTCTCCGCCGGGTCGGTAGTCGGGGTCGGGGCAATCGTCGGGGCGAAGGTCGTGATCGGCAACAACGCCAGCGTCGAGCGCAAGGCCACCGTCGAAGGTGAAACCGTCGTGGCGGGCAATACCAGCGTCCGCCGAGCGGACGCAAAATGAGCTCTGGCGGATTTAGTGAAGCCTCAGCCCGGATGGTGGATCACCGTTGAAATTCCCCCGGTTCAAAGCTCCGACTATCGGTCTCGACGTGGACCGGGGGGCGATCAAAGCCGTTCAGCTTAGTCAGAGCCGCGAAGGATATACGCTCCAGCACGTCGGTTACCATCGTCTCCCCGAAGGCGTAGTCATCGAGGGCGAAGTCGCTGATTCGGAGTTGCTCTCACGGGAACTTCGGGAGTTCTGGGAGCTTCACGAGTTCAAGGGAAAGTCCGTGATAATCGGCGTCTCTGGCAACAACGTGATCGTCCGTTTCGTCGCCTCTCCACGTCTCAGCCCCGAAGACCTCAAAAGCGCGCTCGGGTTTCAGGCCGAGGAGCATATCCCGATGCCTCTGGAAGATGTCGTACTCGATCACGTCGTGCTCGGACCCTCCGCAGAGAACCCCGACGACGATCGCGTCGTACTCGTCGCCGCGCACCGGGATCTCATAAGCGGATACACCGAAGCCGTCCGCTCGGGCGGCCTGAAACCCGTCGGGGTGGACGTGAAAGCTCTCTCGCTGACGAGATCCACGCTCCCGGAGAGCCTCTTCGATGACGAAGACACCACGCTCCTGCTGGATATCGGCACCGAGTTCTCCAACCTGGTAGTTGTTCAGGGACAGTCGCCGACCCACGCCCAACTCCTTGGCATCGGGTTCGGAGACTTCATCACCTCGGTGGCCGCCAGCGCGGACCTTCCGGAAGATCAGACCGAAAAACTCATCCTCGACCGCAAGGTGAATATCTCACCCTTTATCGGAGGTTTAGTGGAACCTGAGACAGAGCTTCAGGTTACGGAACCGCTCTACATCCCGGAATTCGAGGACGACGAGGAACCTGCGGAAGAAGTCACCGAAGGGGAAGCAGCACAGGATAGTGAGGATCAGGACGACTATTCGGAGGACGCGCCTTCGGAGGGGGCCGGGACCGAACTGGAGCGCACGACCCAGGAGGAGAACCCCCAGGAGAACCCGGAGGGGCTCGATCCCGCGCTCGCTTATGATGTTCGGCGGGGTCTCGAAGATGCGGCAGCGCGGCTTGCTTCGGAGGTGCAACGCTCCATCGAGTTTCACAATTCGAGGTCGGCGGCCCGGGAGGTATCGAGGGTCTTCATCTCCGGTGAGGGTGCTTTAATCGCGGGCCTGAGCGATTACCTCGAAGATTTCATGGGTCTGCCGACCAGCCTGGCGAAACCGGCCGGGCGACTGGTCGCCAACAACTCCAACATCTCCGATGAACAACTAGCCCAGATGGAGCCGGTACTGGCCGTCGCCCTCGGCCTGGCGATGGAAGAATGAGACGGGTAAACCTACTTCCGAGAGAGGAACGCCAGCGGGGCTTCTCAGGGATACCAGAGGCGACCCTCGGCATTTTCGCCGTCGCCGGAGCAGCCATCGTGTTCCTCGTAGCCGTCATAAGCCTCTTCTGTTTCTTTCGGCTCAATGCCCTTGACAGCACCGTCGCCCGACTCGACTCTGATATACAGGGTCAGACCCAGACCCTCCAAGAGCTAGAGCCTTACTCTCAGCTTGAAGACGAGGTCGCCAGGAAGCAGCCGGTCGCAGATGGGATAGTCCGTACGAGGTTCTGGTGGGACGAGTTTCTCAGGCAGTTACAGTTCGTGATTCCGGCGACCACTTCGCTGCAGAGCCTGACCGCCGAGGCGGCTCCGGTAGACGTGACGGCCAGCGTCGGTCAGCAGCTACAGCCGCCGGGAGCCACGACGTTCGTTGGCTTTGCGGAGCCGAACTACACAAACGTCGCGGACTTTATCCTGCAGATGGATACCCTGCGGTTTCTCGCGAACTCCGGGCTGGCGCAGGCCGAACTAGACCGCACGACGTTCGCAGAAGAGGCCATAAACTTCGAGATCAACTCGGAACTCGTCACCATCGTCGGGGAGCGGGATCAGGAAGTCCGGTTGCAGTCTGACGGCTCGGCGGGTGAGGCTCAGTATCAGAACGACGCTGAGTCTGGTGCGGGTGGGGGAGACTCCGTCACGACGGAGACACCGTGAACCGAAGCTTCAACTTGAATCTCGGTCAGCTGAGCGGGAGATCGATCATACTCATCGGGGTTGGGTTGTTGGTGCTTCTCGTTTTGCTGAGTTATCTGCTGGTAGTCGGCCCGCTGCTGGGACGCCTCTCGGATCGGGCCGAGGAGCGGGACGCTAAAGAGGCTCAACTGGCGCAGTTGATGGAGCAGGTCCAGGAACTCGAGCGGGTCCGGGACAGCTCCGGTGAGATCGGCGAGCGGATACTGGAGCTGAACAAGCGGGTGCCGGAGGAGCCGGAAGTCCCGACCTTCGTGGTTCAGTTGCAGCAGATCGCGAGCGCCGCCGGGGTCACTCAGGTGCGGATCGAACCCGGGACGCCGGGCGCGCCCGCGCAGGGCGGGTCGTATTCCATCGTACCTATTACAATGACCTTTGAGGGAACCTACGAAGGTCTGCGGGACTTCCTTCTCAGAAGCAGCGATCTCGCCCGGCTCGTGACGATCAACAGTGTCGCTTACGAGCCGATAGTGGTGAGCGAGGGTGAGGAAGACCTGGCGAACGTCGGGGCGGAACCCGTACTCAGCGTGGAGATAGAGGCCGAGATCTACTTCCAGCCAGAGGGAGATTCCGGGGGTGCCGCGCCCACCTCGCCTGAGGCGACGACAGGTGCAACGGGTGCGACGGAGACGACGACCGTAACGGAGGAGAAGACCGTTGCTCAATAGAAGGACAGGTACTTCCAGAGGCGAGGGGTCGTCTACGGGCGAGGGGAATTTTCTCGTCATCTTCTGGAGGACGTTCATAAAAGACAACAAGGTCATCCCACCCATCCTCGCGGTGGTCGCGCTCCTGATCTTCTCCTGGGTCGCCGCCGGGGCGTTCCTCGGGGGACCGGAAGAGACCGCCTCGAGCCAGCAGGGACTCGCTCCGAGCGGGGAGGAGATCGCTCAGTCCGACCCCGACGCATCCGACCCCGAAGCCAACGCCCCCGCCCCGGAGATCGAAAACCCCAACGCCAAATCCTTCGCCGCTTACGAGTCGAAAGACCCGTTTCGCTCGATCTTCACTCCGGCTTCGGCCGGCGCCGCAGGTTCCGGTGATGAAGACCCGGATGGCGGCGGAGCAGGCAACGGCGGAGTAGACAGCAGCGGAGATGGCACCGGCGGAACGGACAGCAACGAAGCCGGTACCGGCGGGGGCGATACTGGCAGAGACAACGGGGGCCGGACGCCCGCCGATCGAGGCGGCGGAGGAGGCGGCGAAGACGGCACTCAATCACCCCGCACCGATCCGACTCGAAGCCCGGCTGAAGCCCAGTACGACACCGGCGATGATTATGGAGTCGCCACCGGACGAGGGCGCGACGGTTCCGGTGATGGGGACGCTAACCCCGGCGACGGCTCCAGTGGCGGCTCCGGCAACGGAAACGGCAGATCAGGAAATGGATCGGAGAGTGGTTCCGGCCAGAACGGTTCCAGCCTGAACGGTTCCGGCAGGACGGGGGGCGGGTCGGACGACCTCTTCGATAGCGGAGGGACGCTGCCTGACCCCGGTCGTTGAGGCCGGGTTTCGAATTGGAGTTGCCGAGCACGTTCAGATTCCGGCAACTGCGATAGGCTCTCCGGGAACTGCTTAGACGAGAAACTTGCAAGACCTGTAAAAACAGTGAGGAAGGTGCATGACATGAAATTTTCATTCTCCACGTCCGGTGAGTCGCACGGGCCGGGTGAGGTAACGCTGGTGCATGGCGTACCCGCCGGGCTCGACCTGATCGCAGACGATGTCGACCGCGACCTCGCGAGACGCCAGCAGGGCTACGGGCGCGGCGGGCGGCAGAAGATAGAGACCGACCGGATAGAGTTTCTCGGTGGGGTCCGGCACGGCTACACTCTGGGGTCGCCGGTAGCGATGCTGGTCAGGAACAAGGACTACGGTAGCTGGGAGCACCGGATGAGTCCGGCTCCGGTAGAGGACCCGCCGGATGAGATCACCCTCCCAAGACCCGGACACGCCGACCTCGCCGGGATGCAGAAGTACGCGACCGGAGACCTCAGGAATATCCTGGAGCGCTCCAGCGCCCGCGAGACCGTCGCTCGCGTCGCCGCCGGGGGAGTTGCCCGCAAGCTGCTCGCCGCCTTCGGAGTGGAGATAAACAGCGCCGTCTACCGCATCGGCAACGTCGCGATGGATAAGATAGCCGCCGCCGAAGGAGCGAAAGGCTCCGACAAATCCGACGTGCGCTGCCCGGACCCGGAAGTAACCGAGAAGATGAAGGGCGAGATAGACGACGCCCGGTACGCCCGCGACGCCCTCGGTGGTTCGTTCGTCGTAGTGGCCGAAGGCTGCCCGCCCGGTCTCGGCTCCTATGTAGACTGGCGCGACAAGCTCGACGCGAGGCTCGCCGCCGCCATTATGTCCGTGAACGCCATAAAGGGCGTGGAGGTCGGCATCGGCTTCGACGTCGCGCGTCGCCGCTCTAGCGAGGTTCAGGACGAGATTCTCCTTGACGAGAACGGCGCTCTCTCGCGGGCTTCCAACCGGCTCGGCGGTCTCGAGGGCGGGATGACGAACGGCGAGCCGGTCGTTATCTCGGCTGCGATGAAGCCCATCTCGACGATAGCCAAGCA
>JBPCNU010000088.1:0-8986 GCA_051000975.1 Rubrobacter sp. | reverse complement strand
GGAGAGACTCCTTCGCATCGGAGAGCTTCGAGGACTCCCCGAATGATGGAGTACCCCATGCCCGTTTACCTTCCGATGCGCTCCCTATTGGCGCAGCCTCTAAGTACCTGAAGTGTTTGAAGTGTTGTACGAAGTGAAGCAGGAGAGGACAAGAAATGGCGAATGTAGCGGTTGTTTACTACAGTAGCACGGGCAACGTCTATGAGCTGGCGAAGGCCGTAGCGGGGGGCGCGGAGTTCGCCGGGGCTGAGGTTCGGTTCAGGAAGGCTGAGGAGCTTGCTCCGGAGGCGGCGATACAGAGCAATGAGGCCTGGGCCAGGCATCTGGAGGCCACGAAGGACGTTGAGGTAGCCATCTCCGACGATCTCGAATGGGCGGATGCCTTCGCCTTTGGGACACCGACCCGTTACGGGAACGTCTCGGCGCAACTCAAGCAGTTCATAGACGCGCAGGGTGGTCTATGGGCTCAGGGGCTTCTCGCTGACAAGGCGTCGAGCGTCTTCACGAGCGCATCCACGCCGCACGGCGGTCAGGAGGGGACGCTTCTCTCGATGTACGCCATCCTCGCTCACTGGGGTGCGATCATCGTCCCTCCTGGCTATACCTCCGACGAGGCCAACGCCATCGGAAACCCCTACGGTGTCAGCTCCACCGATGGTGGCGTAACCGGAAACGGTGGCCCGTCGAAGGAAGAACTCGCCGCAGCCCGTTACCTCGGCAGGCGTCTCGCCGAGAAGGCCGCGCTTCTCGCCGCGTAACATCCCGTGTAACTCACGGAATTACGCAACTAAAGAGGCCCCGATCCCTGGCTACGGATCGGGGCCTCTCTGTGTCTTCCGGTGCATCGTGTCGGATTTCGGCTAGTCGAGGAGTCCGTCCACCGAGAGGTCCCGGGCTTCGAGAATGTTCCTTATAGCGAGGCCGATCTGGGAATTCGGGGTCGAGGCTCCAGCGGTCAGCCCGACGCGCACCGGGCCATCGGGGAGCCAGTCGGACTCCTCGACCTCTTCGCGGGCGTCGAGCGGGGTGCTGGGTGGCTTGTGGAGTATTGCGTCCCCTCGAATGCACTCGCCGTTCGTGATGTGGTAGCTCCTCGGGATAGTCTCCTTGGAGATGATAGCGAGGTTGTTCGTATTCGAGGAGTTGTAGCCACCGATGATCACCATCACGTCGAGGCCGTGTCCGAGCAGACCGAAAAGTGCGTCCTGGCGGTCCTGCGTCGCGGAGCAGATAGTATCGAACAGATCGAAGTGCTCCGCGATGTTCTCGGTTCCGTAGCGGTCGGACATCGCCTTGCGGAGTTCCTCCCCGACGGCCATCGTCTCCTTCATCAACATCGTCGTCTGGTTCGCAACCCCGACACGCTTCAAGTCCTTGTCCGGGTCGAAGCCGGGACACATCCCGTGCCCGAGCTTCTCTCTCAGTTCGTCGGCGTTCATCTCCCCCCGGATGAAGTCCGTGACGAAGGCCGTCTCCTTCAGGTTCCTGACCACGAGCCACTTGCCGTTGCCGCCGTCTTTCGTCGTCTGGGAGGCGGTCGCCTTGGTCTCCTCGTGGTAGTACTTCCCGTGAATTACAGAGGTGAACTCCTTCTGAGCGTAGCGGGTAACGCGCTTCCACACGGAGAGGACCGATCCGCAGGTCGTGTCCACGACGATACAGCCCTTGCCCCGGAGTTCCGTTACCCAGTCTATCGGCGCACCGAAGGCCGGGAGGATTATCACGTCCTCGGGACCGAGATCGGCGAACTTCTCGTCGGGGCGACCGTCGAAGCCCTCGGAGAGAAACCGTACGCCCATCTCGCGCAGCCGGTCGTTCATAGAGGCGTTGTGGATCATATCCCCCGTGATGTAGATGTCGCGGTCGGGGAACTTCTCCCGGGTCTGGAAGGCGTAGTCGACAGCCCGGTCGACGCCGTAGCAGAAGCCGAACTCGTCGGCGATGCGGATGGAGACATCCCCGAACTCTACGAAGTTGCCGTTCTCACGGAACTTGTCCACGATCTCCGACCGGTAATCGCGGTCAAGGAGATGCTGGATGCTGCCCCGCATCTTGAACCCGCGCCTGTAATAGTTATCCTGCTTCACGCCTCACCTCTCGCGCCTTCAACAGACAGTTGGAAGGACTAGTCGCTTCCTCTTTCTCTTACGCTTGGTGAGTTTAACGTATCCGGCGGCCCCGGTAGGGGAGCGAACTAACATCCCTCCACACCGTACCCGGTTGTTCGGTTACGAAGTCCTCTGAGAACTCTTTCACCAAAAAATCGTGAATGTCCGTCAAACCGTCCTGTAGCTCTCGCGTCTGGGAACGGCGGGTGTAAAATACCTGACTGTGGAAAGAGGAAAGTTCACTATTATGGTCGCTGATGACGACCCGGCGTTTCTGGACACTACCACAGGTGTTCTGGAAGAGGCGGGCTACGGGGTGGTGCGGGCCAAAGACGGGCAGCACGCCCTTCAAGAAGCTCTCAGTCGCAAGGTAGACCTCATCGTTCTGGACGTCTCGATGCCGCAACTCGGCGGGGTTCAGGCGTGTCATTGTCTGAAGGCGATGCCGAAGACCGCGAAAATCCCGGTCATCCTCATGACCTCGAAGAAAGACCCTCAGGCCCGCACCCTCGCGGAGCACATGCAGGGCTCGGTGAAAATACTCCGCAAGCCCCTCGACCCGGACGAGCTGCTCTCCTCGGTCAGTGGCTGCCTCACTCGTACGAAGTCTCTGATCTAGAACCCGACGACCCGGAACGCTAAAGCCTTCTCCACCGGATGCCCTCGTCAAACGACACACGGTCGGAGAAGGTATCTCGAAGAGCTTACGAGGCCCGTTAGAGGGGCCTGACCTCGGGTATGATCTCCTCCCCGAACCTGTGTAGTGGTTCGATGTCCTGCACGTTTGGCATGTTGAAGATGATGTGTCCGACACCGAGCTCCGCGAGACTGCCGCAGAAGTCTACTATCTCGCCTGCGCTCATCTGACCGGGGGCGAGATGGGCCGTGCCGAGGCCCGTCTTCTCGACTTCGGCGTAGTCCCGGCCAACGTCGTCGCAGTGTCCCTTCAATACGTCCAGCTTGTGCTGTAACTGGTCCAGGCCACCGGGGAAGGCGAAGAGGTTGCAGGCGTCGGTGTACTCGGCCACGAGGCGCAGGGTCTTCTTCTCTCCTCCGCCACCGACCATCACCGGGGGGTGGGGCCGTGAGACGGGGTTCGGGCTGCTTATCGGCTCCTCCAGTTTGAAGTGCTTGCCTTCGAAGGGCTTCGTCTCCGAACCATCGGACCACATCCGCCGGGCTATCTGCAAGGTCTCTTCGAGCCACTCGAAACGCTCCCTCGTAGAAGGAAAGGGCAGCCCCAGACCCTTGGCCTCCCGCTCGAACCAGCTCGCTCCGATGCCGAAGTAGGCCCGGCCACCGGAGAGAACGTCCAGCGTCGTCGCCGTCTTCACGAGGATGCCGGGGTGGCGGTAGATCACACCCGTAACCAGCGTCCCGAGCTTCGCCCGCTCCGTTACGGCGGCCAGATAGTTGAGGGCACTGTAACCCTCCAGTATAGGTTCATCGGCCTTGCCGACGAGCGGTATCTGGAAGAAATGATCCATGACCCAGATGCCTCTCGAAGCCCGAGGAATCTGCGGTCCGGCCTATCTCGACCAGTTTCGGGGCTACTGGTTGATCCCACGTGAAACTCGGTATCTGCAATCCTATCTTCATGGTTTTCTCCCGGTCCTTCTTGTCTGAGTTTTCGTGGTCGTCGGGGTCAGCGTGGCTGACGGGACTTCGCTCTGACATCAGGTGTCTTCTTGCCCGTGAACTACTGTGCCGGAACTTCGGTGCAGGGAATGATGTCTGTCTTCGCTTTACCCTCGCAGCTTTGCAAGGAGCCGGTCGGTCGAGATCATGGCCCCACCGAGTACCGCCGGGATGCCGCCGCCCGGATGCACCGCCGCTCCGACCCGCCAGAGCCAGGGCCGCCTCCGGTCATTGTAGCGCGGGGTGTGAAATGGTCCGCTGCGCCAGAAGGCCCGACTCCTCCCGTAGAGCGCACCGCCGGAACCGCCCCGCTCCGAGAAGTACCGGGGATGCAGGACCGCCTCGCTCGTGAAGTAGTCCGTCGCCGGGCACGAGAGCCCCACCGCTTCAGAGATGCGACCGACCTCCCGCTCCACGAAGCCGTCCGAGAGACCGTACGCGCGCCCGTTCGCCGGGGCCGTGAGAAGCAGGGCGAGCGTCGGCTTCTCGTTCGGGTAGACCTCTTCGGGGGCGTAATGGTTTACGAAGGCCATAGTCTGGGCGGGTTCGTCTTCGAGGCCGAGGCTCGTGTGCAGTGCGTCTGGGTCGTCCGGCAACACGACGGAGTGTGGCGGCAGGTCGAGTTGGCGGTCGAGGGCAGCATAAATGGCCACACCGGAACAGGATAGCTCCCCGGTAGAGCTTCCACCCGGCGAGACGAGCGATTCGAGCCGGTCCTCATCCACCGCGCCGATCACAACATCCGCCCGGTACTCGCCGCGCTCCGTCGTTACCTTGCCTTCCGAGATGCCGGTAACCGGCTCGGAGAGGCGAACCTCGGCCCCGCAGTTCTCTGCAAGCCGTTCGAGTGCGAGGACGGTCTCGTAGACGCCGCCCTGTGGGACGTAGACCCCGTCTCGCGACATCACGGCGGGCATCGAGGCGTAGAGAGCGGGTGTCCTTGTCGGCCCGACCCCGGCGTTGAGGGTGTGTATGGCGATGACCTCCTTGAGCCCGTCCGGCATCCAGCCCAGGGAGTCGAGGTAGCTCCTGGTCGTGAGCCGCGAGCCGTAGGTGCGAAGTAACCCGGCGAGGGCCGGGAGGGTCTTCCGGTCGAGGGGGTCTGCCGTGAGGAGCCGCGTTATCTGCGGCCCGAAAGAGCCGTGTTCTCGCTCGAAACGTCGCCACGCCTCGTGCCATTCATGACCTTCCTCGACCGGAAGCGAGACCGTCTCGCCTCGGAAGTGATACCGACCGACCTCCAGCATTCTCAGCAGGTCGAGCCTCGAATCCTCGGGGACGGGTCCGTTGTTGGAGATCCCGTTGTTCGAGATTCGCCTCAGGAACTCATGCCAGACACCGGGGAAGGTGAAGAGCGACGGCCCCGTGTCTATCCGCTGGCCGTCTACGGTAATTCGGCGGCTCTTGCCACCGGGGTAGTCGGCGGCCTCCAGCACGCTGACTTCGTGTCCGGCGCGGGCGAGGAGCGCGGCGGCTGTAAGACCGCCGATGCCGGCTCCGACTACGACGACCTTCATGGGTATAGGCCAAGCGTGAGGGCCGCGACGAGCAACACCCCGGCGAAAGTTCCGGCGACGTAGGGGAAGGCGATGGAGTAACGGTAGAGGTTATGCCCCGTCTCCGGTGAAGGTGAGCGGTACAGGCCGAGCAGCAAGAACCCCGCGATAGCAGCGTTCACGAGCGCGACGGGGAGGCTCACGGCGGCAAACAGTACCGTCGAGGCGAGCCAGAACGACCCGCTCCAGTAGACGACGCCCTTCGCGCCGAGGGCGACGGCGGTGGTCTCTATCCCGGTTTTGCGATCCTCACGGATATCCTGAACGGCGTCGAAGGTGTGCTTGGCGCAGCTCCAGGTCATCAGGCCGAGTGCGGCGGCCCAGACCGGTGACGCGCCAAGCGCGAGAGGCGTGAAGATGAGCGGGAAGGCGTAGGCGGCGTTGCTCAAAGAGTCGAGGTAGGCCCTGGCCTTGAACCGCAGCGGCGGCACCGAATAGAACACGAAGACGAGCGCGTAGAGCGCGATCCAGCCAAGAGCAGCGGTCGGGAGGGCGAGGACGAAATACAGCAGAAACGGAGCGTTCGTGAAAAGGACGCCGAGGGAGATGACCCGGACCTCGGCGGAGGAGATGCGGGCCCCTTCGAGGGACCCCTTGCGGGGGTTACGGGCATCGGTCTCCTGGTCGAAAATATCGTTGACACCGTAGATCAGGAGGTTGAACGGGAGCGTCAACCACAGGAGTAGCGGTACCACCCGCCAGTCCCAGAGTTCCCCGGCGAGCCACATCCCAACGACGGTCGTCCCGATGGTGTTTACCCAGAGAACAGGTCGGGAGATGTGTACGAGACGATAGACGAGGGGGCCGATCACACTGGTATATTAGCAGCGTGGATACCGTCGGATGGCAACGCCTCTCACCAGCGCAGCTCTTCTCGAATACCCCGAAACCATTGCTCCTGGGGGCGGCTTTCTTCTTCGTTGCGGCTCTCTTCGCCGCGAACTTCCCGGACGCACCGGGGAGGAGCGTTGCCTCCGTGATCTCCACCGCCGCGATGGCCGCCCCGACTTTTATCGCCCTCGTTCTCTATACCGGGCCGGGGCTTCGACGGGGGCTTCTCGCCCTCGTCTCACTCGGAGCTTTCGGTTACGCCATCGAGGCCATCGGGGTGACGACCGGCCTGCCATATGGAGACTTTGTCTACTCGGACGCGCTCGGTGGCAAGCTCTTCGGTCTCGTGCCTTACCTGCTCCCGGTCTCCTACGTCCCGCTCGTCGTCGGAGCCGTCGCCGCCACCTGGCGAGCGGAGGCGACTTCTACGAGGGCTGCGTGGCTTCTGCGTTCGACCCTGCTGCTCGTCCTGATGGATGGCGTCCTCGACCCCGGTGCCGCCGCGCTCGGCTTCTGGGTCTGGGAGGCCGGGGGCTTCTACTACGGCATCCCCGCGAGCAACTACTTCGGATGGTTCATCTCCGGTCTGCTCGCCTCGTTCATACTCTCCAGGTTCGGACGCTGGGAGACGCCACCGCGGGCCGGGATGCTGGACGGGGCGATCCTCGGCCTGTCGTTCTGGGTTGGAGTCGCGGTGTTCTCGGGCTTCATCGCCCCGGTCCTGCTCGGCCTGGGGTTGCTCGTATATCTGATCCGGGTTCGTTCGCGCCTCATTCGGGGAACAACCGTTTAAACTGGAGGACACGAAAAAACACGGGAACCGAGCGGCGAAACGAAACTGCCAGCTACGAACGAGTGAGGGAATCGGTATGAAGTGGGCGTCCGGAATCTCACGCACGACGGCCTTCGAAGAGGCCGTTTCAGAGTGCGCGGAGGCAGTAGAGTCCGGCCTTGGAGGAGCCGAGGTGTCTCTGCTCTTCGCCTTCGTGACACCGCATTTCGCAGCCCACTTCGACCGGCTACACAGTCTCGTCTCCGACCGCCTGAACCCGGTGTGCTTCATCGGATGCTCCGGCGGCGGTGTCCTGGGGGCGGGGCGGGAGGTCGAGGGTGAGCCCGCCGTCTCGCTCATCGGGGCGAGCCTGCCCGGCGTCGAGGTAAAGCCCTTCCGCATCGAGAGCCACGAGCAACTCCCCGACCTCGACGGCCCGCCGGAGGCCTGGGAGCGGGTGATCGGGATAGACCCGAAGGATGACCCGGCCCTGATCCTCCTCTCCGACCCGTTCTCTTCGCGCACCGAATCCCTGCTCTCCGGCCTTGATTACGCTTATCCGTCGTCACCAAAAGTCGGCGGCCTGGTGAGCGGCGGTACCTCACCCGGCACGAACAGCCTCTTCCTTGATCAGAAGGTATACGGCAGCGGCTCCGTCGGGGTCGCTCTCTCCGGCGATGTGCTGGTGGATACTGTCGTGGCTCAGGGCTGCCGTCCCATCGGAGACCTGTTCACCGTTACCGACTGCGACGGGAACTACCTCCACGAACTCGACGGTCAGCCGGCCCTCGAAGTGGTGCGACGGATGTTCTCCGAACTCGAAGAAGAAGACTTTACTCTCGCCCGAAACGCACTCTTCGTCGGCGTACTCATGGACGAGTTCACCGAAGACCCCGGCTCTGGGGACTTCCTCGTTCGCAACGTTATGGGCTTCGACCCTCAGCAGGGTTCACTCGCCGTTGGGGAGCGGCTGCAACCGGGGATGCGGCTCCGGTTTCACGTCCGGGACGCCCGTACCTCCGCCGAAGATTTACGCTTGCTGCTCGACGCCTACTCCGAGGGGTCTCAGAACATCCCCCCGGACGGCGCGCTCCTGTTCTCCTGCCTCGGACGCGGCGTCAACCTCTACCGGGAGCCAGACTTCGACTCCTCCCTGCTCGCCGAAAGGGTGGGGGAGATCCCGGTCGGCGGCTTCTTCTGCAACGGTGAGATCGGCCCCGTCGGAGCGTCCACCTTTCTGCACGGCTACACTTCTTCCTTCGCGCTCTTTCGTCCGAAGCCCCGGACGTGAAAGGGTTGCCCCTCCCCCTCACGCGTCACCGGCCCTGCGCTTTATAAGCGCAGAAGATTGTGTTTATATACGCCCAGGCGGACGTTAAAGAGATGTTCAACGGGAGCTTCAAATGCCAGAGAGCAGCACCGCAACCCGACCGAAGAAGAAATCGTCGGAAAACCGGGTCTACCAGGAGGGCTGGCGCGACGGTCGCTTCGACACTGACCTCTTCAAGGACGATGACCCGGATGAAGACCGAACCGACCTGCGTTCCTTCGCAGCAGCCTACCGTCGGGGCTATCACGATGGGCTTCGCGTTCGCGAGATGCTCTACGCCGAGCTCTTGGAAGATCACCGAAACAATCTCGAGTAATCTCCATGATTTTCCAGAAGGCGAATAAGCCCGGAAACCTTTGCCCGGAAAGCCCGTAACTTTAAGAGAACACAGCGGGCCGGACCAATTACCTCCCCCTCCAATACCAGCCACCGGCTCGCTGGTTCACCCCTTTCCAGTTCGACTTTCCACCACACGTAGACACGTAGGCCCGGAAATCGGAAACGGTGCCCGTATGGGGTAATGTGGGGAAAGGGAAAGGAGGAGATACGGACACCGTTGACTATATTTATACAGCATATAGCTGCAAAGTCAAACTAGTAGCTGGGTCCAGAGGCTTTCTATCCTCAGATCCGGCGGGGAACGATAGATACTATCCGGCGGGATGTTGCTTACCCGTCGGATAGTATCTACCGTCTCCGGGCACTTCGAAACTGCGTTGCTTTACAGGCTGCCTTTCCTGACCTGTGAGTC
>JBPCNU010000087.1:0-5647 GCA_051000975.1 Rubrobacter sp. | reverse complement strand
GACCGAACTCTACGATCTGACCCCCGAGCAGCGTCAAGCATTCAAGGACGAAGTCGTCCCTGAACTCTGGGACGACTTCTCGGAGGAGATAGGCGAAGACGTGATCGAGGAATTGAAGGAGCGCGAAGAGCAAGCGCAGTAGGTGACAGGCATCGTATTCGCTGCTCGCATTCACTGGAGAGCATTAACAACGGAGGATAGATGTCTCGTTTCGACAGGGTTCTCAGCATCATGGAGGACACCCTCGCCGCCGGGGCGCTCGCGGCGGCGGTGGGTCTGACCATCGTCTCGGTGATACTGCGCTACGTCTTCAACGAAGGCATCTTCTGGGCGCAGGAGGCGGTGATCTACCTGGTCATCTTCTCCACCTTTATCGGGGCCGTGGTGACGCTCCGCCACAACGAACACGTCAACGTGGACATCCTGCCGACGTTCTTGGGGGAGCGCGGCAAATGGCTCTTCGCGCTCCTCGGGGCGGGCGTGACGCTCCTTTACTGCGCGATCTTCGGCTTCTACTCGTGGCTGCTCATCACCGAGCCAGCCGCGCAGAACACGATAACCCCGGCGCTCGGCGCGCCCCTGTGGGTGGTGGAACTCGCGCTTCCAATCGGATTCACGCTGATGTTCCTCCGGTCTCTGGAGATCGTCTACCGCACCGCCAGAGGACGCCAGACCTTCCCCGAGGCCGAGCAGAACGAACTGATGGGCTACGCCGAAGAGATCGGCCTCGAAGAAAGAGTCGGCGGACTGGCCGACCCCGGCAGAGGCGACAGAGGAAGTAACGAAGAAAACAACGAAAGCGGCAACGAAAACGGAGAGCGCCGATGACCGCTGCGACGATAGCCCTCGTCGTGGTTCTGTTCGCGCTGCTCCTCTCCTCGACGCCCGTGGCGATAGCCCTGGGGCTTACGACGTTCGCGTACTTCTACTACTTCACCACGATCCCCCTGACCCAGCCCTCCGACACGCTATTCAACGCTCTAAACAACTTCCCTTTGATGGCCGTGCCGTTCTTCGTTCTGGCGGCGAACATAATGAGCCAGGGCGGCATCTCGAAGCGTCTGATCGCCGCGGCCAACTCCGTGGTCGGAGGCTTCCGGGGCGGACTCGGAATGACCGCCGTCATAAGCTGCATGTTCTTCGCCGCCATCTCCGGATCCAGCCCGGCGACCGTCGTCGCGGTCGGAACGCTCCTGATACCGTCCATGATCCGAAACGGCTACGGGCGCGAGTTCTCCACCGGAACCATAGCGACCTCCGGCTCTCTGGGCATCCTCATCCCGCCCTCGATACCCCTCATCATCTACGGCATCGTCACCGAGCAGTCCATCGGAGACCTCTTCATCGCCGGAGTCCTTCCGGGCATACTCGCCGGGTTCATGCTCCTCGGACTGGTGGTCTTCATCTCCAGGCGGCGCAATCTCGGCGCGGAGTCCGAAGCCGTCCAGATGACTACGGGAGACCGCCTAAGAGCCTTCCGGGACGCATTCCTGAGCCTGCTCCTTCCTGCGTTCTTCCTCTGCGGCATCTACTGGGGCGTCTTCACCCCGACGGAGGCCGCTGGGGCCGCGGTATTCTACGCGCTCGTCGTCTCGCTGTTCGTCTACCGCGAGATCGGGATAAAAGACCTTCCCCGTATCTTCGTAAGCTCCGCCCGGACGGGGGCGATGGTCATGTTCATCATCGCAAACGGCATCCTCTTCTCTTTCGTCCTCACCTCCGAGCGGATACCCGGGCAGGTTGCGGACCTCTTTCTGGATGCGGATCTCAGCCGGTGGGCCTTCCTGCTCATACTCAACATAATCCTGCTAATCGCGGGGTGCTTCATGGAGACATCCAGCGCGATCCTCATCCTCGCCCCCATCTTCCTCCCCGTCGCCCTGGAGCTAGGCGTGGACCCCATACACCTCGGCATCATAATAGTCATGAACCTCGAGATAGGGATGGTAACTCCGCCTTTGGGGCTGAACCTCTTCGTCGCGAGCGAGATGAGCGGGATGTCGGTCCTGCGCGTCGCGAAGGCGGCGATACCGAGCGCGCTGGTGCTGCTCCTGGCCCTGCTCGTGGTCACCTACGTGCCGGAGCTTTCCCTCGTCTTCCTCGACCGTTGATTCCATCGAAGGGATACTATGCCCAGCAGCCATAAAACTACGACGACGCTTCGAGGCGTCTCATCCTAGACTTGCTCATCAAGAACGGGAACCTCGCAACGCCGTCGGGTCGGCTGCGCGCCGATATGGGGATCAAGGACGGGCGGATAGCGTCTATTGGCGCATACCTCGGTCCGGCCCGAGAGGAGTACGATGCCGGCTCGCTGCACGTTCTGCCTGGTCTGGTGGATGTTCACGTTCACTTCCGCGAGCCCGGTATGGAGTACAAGGAGGACTTCTCCACCGGTTCTCTGGCTGCGGCTGCGGGAGGCGTGACCACCGTCTTCGACATGCCCAACACAGATCCACCGACATCTACCGGAGAAGCTCTAAAGCAAAAACGTGAGCTTGCCTCCGGTCGATCCTACGTGGACTTCGGACTCTACGGCGTCATCCTCCAGGATAATGAGAAAGAATTGGATAGACTCCACTTCGAAGGGGCAATGGGCTTGAAGCTGTTCATGGGCGAGACTACTGGTCAGAACCCATGTCCCGACGACGGAGCTATATTCGCCGCATTCCGCCGCGCCGCCGAACTCGGAATGGTGGTGGGCGTGCACGCTGAGAATGACCCGGTGCTGCAACGCCTCAAGAACGAATTAAAGCAGGGCGGACGAGAAGATCCTATCGCCCATTTGGAATCCCGTCCGCCCTTTGTAGAAGCGGAAGCCGTTGGACGAGCTGTCACCCTCGCCGAAGCAGCCGGGAACCGGCTGCACGTCCATCACCTCTCGACCCGCGAGGGCGAGCAAATCGTGCGGCTAGCCAGAAGCAGAGGTTTGCCTGTGACCTGTGAGGCCTTGATTTCACACCTCCTGCTCGACGATTCGGCCTATGAGCGCTACGGCAACCTGATACAACTCAACCCGCCGATTCGGAGTCGTGCGCACGTTGAACACCTGTGGCACGCTATCGAACACGGACGCATAGACTGTGTAGCCACCGACCATGCCCCGCACTCCCTAGAAGAGCAAAATCAAACCAACGTTTGGGAAGGTGTCGGCGGATTTATCGGCGTCGAGACCTTGATGCCGTTGATACTAGATTGTGTAGCGCGAGATCGCCTCTCACTTGACCGCGCCGTGCAGCTTTGTAGCGAGAATCCCGCACGAATCTACGGCTTGTACCCTAGGAAAGGATCGCTGACAGTAGGTGCAGACGCTGACTTCGTACTGGTGGACTTGGCCGCAAGCCATCTACTAAGCAACGACAGGTTGCACTCCAAGAATCCCTTGTCTCCTTACGATGGCTGGGAGGTTCGAGGGCGTCCAGTGGCTACTTACCTCAAAGGCAGGTGCATTATCAGTGAAGACGAGCCAGTAGGTGCTCCGAGCGGAACAATGCTGAGGCCGGAAAGTCGAAGAGAGGAGTTCTGACAGATGGTAGCGAGTACCAAAGAACTTATAGAACGATTCGAGTTCACAGAAGCACCCTCGTTGCCGCAGGAGCGCATCACTCTACCAATTCTTACCGCTGTCGGCTCCGTTGCGGCCAAGGCTCTCGAGAGTCCATTGCTCAAAGAGCACTTTGCCGAGAGAGGTCTGAAGCCTAAAAGCATCGGGCCATGCGCAAGCATCAAGGAGCTTTCGAGTCGAGAAGGTTGGTCGCTCGCTCTCGTGCTCAGCTGGACTTTAGCCCTTACGCTGCATAACAAACCGCCTCGGTCAGCCTTTCCACGAACTCCCGAGGGACTTTTACCGTGTCGCTCTCCGAGACCGACCCGCGAAAAGCCTCCTTTTGCTGCGTCCACAACTCCTTTCTGACCACGGCCAGGGCGTCGGAGAAGGTCGGATGTTCCTTTTCGTACCACGCCGCCCTCCGCCCGCTCCGGGGTATCCGCGCCCCATGTTGGTCGGCGAAGAGCGTGACCAGGCTGAAGAGGGCCAGAAGCGCCGGGGCCGTCCTGCGGATCGCCGTCTCCGACCAGTGCCGCTGGGTCTCGAACCCCAGGCGCTGGCGAACTTCTTGAAAAGTAGACTCCATCCGCCAGCGCCTCACGAAGTAAGAGATGATCCGGACAGGATCGGCTGAGAGTTCGGTGCAAAGCAGGGCCTGGCTCTCGAACTCCCCACGCGGGTCGCGGACCAAAACCCAACGCAACGGCACGGCGGGCAATCCCGTGGAGTACCAGACGACTGTTCGCGAGACGATCTCCACCACGCGCTCTCCACCACCGTACCATCCGTCCACCGCCGCGGTCGTCCACTGTGTCCGGGGGTCTTCGAGAACCGCCGAGAGGTTGGGGAGGCGGGAACCCTTGAGGCGGGGCCTGCCGTTCTGTCTCGGCTCGCGAGGAGGGGCCGGCTCATACAGGGCGGCGTCGAGGCGCAGGCGGGTGATGAAGGTGATGGGGTTGGCGAGGCTCCGGCAGCGGTCGAGGAGTTTGAGGGAGGCGTATCCGCCGTCGGCGACGCAGACGAGCTCGCGGCGTGGTTGCCAGCGCCTGATCTGCAGGAGCATCTGCCACGCCCAGTCGGTGATCTTCTTGTGGCGCACTCCACGCTCGCGGCAGTAACGCTCGGAGGGGGCAAGCGCCGAGAGGAACGGCAGCGCCCACACCCGGGACGCCCACGGAACCTCCGCCAAGAGCGCCACCGACACCCACCGGAGCGCGCTCGTCTTCACGAAGTGGGAGTGGCTGGATCTCGCCGGGTCGCGGTAGATGCCCTTCGCTTGGATCTTCTTCCCCCGGCGACGCTCCAGGGTCTCGCCCAGTCCCACGACCAACGGCTCCCCTTCCGCGACGAAAGCCCCGGCAAGCAAATCCAGAAGGACGCGGCTCGCCCCCCGGCTCGACCACACGGCGCGGCTCCACACCCGGTGGTAGCGATGGAAGCCCCTCTCCCCGCCGAGACCCGTCGCGCGCAGGGCGGAACCGACGGTGCGTTTTCCCGGGGCGAGGATCGCGCCAGCGGCAAGAACCTGCACGTGCTCGAAGACTCTCTCGGAGAAAAGTGGCGCGAAGGGTCTCAAAACCCGTATCATCTCGTTCGGTAGGGTGCGCGTATGGTTCACCTCTTTTAGCGGAGTACGGTGGCGAGCGTACCCTACCCTTTACCTACGAAAATGGCTAAAGTCCAGCTAATTCTGTGATCAATGCAATATCGCGTGTCGATCGAGGCCACTACGAACTTTTCTTGGCGTGGCTCTTGACAACGTCTCGTCGCTGAAGAAAAATCCGCCTTCGGAGGTAAGAGGTCTGCTTGGAGCGAATGCCGAACCATAAAGAGTGTGGGGTCGCTACGCGAGGTGGAAGCGCATCTGCGCTCCGCCGGGCTGTTGCTGAGAGCCGACCTCGGCAGGCGTGGCGGGGTGGCTGCAAAGTGCGTGCAAATGGCGCAGTGGGAGATCCAGCTATGGCTGGGCGATGTTTCGAAGCCGAGCGGGAGTCCGGTTCGACCGGGTGTCTCTTGGCACTTGCGGCAGGCTACAGCGGCGAGCAAAAACCTTGGCCCTCGTGAGACCATGGAAGCATGAAAGCTTACTCGGAGGACCTC
>JBPCNU010000086.1:0-5222 GCA_051000975.1 Rubrobacter sp. | reverse complement strand
CCGGCGGGAGGTTCGACCTGCTCGGACAGGTGCTGCCGCTCGGCGACGAAGACCCGGAGGATTTCACCGTCCAGCTAGTCGGAGTGGATGGTGTCGAGGTCGCGCTAGCCGGGGCCGACGACCTCGGAGAGTTCGCCTTCGAGGGCGTCGGAGAGGGGAGTTACCAGATAGTCCTCGCGACGCTGGAGGCCGAGATCATCACCTCGAGCTTCACGCTGTAACCTGATGCCGCAGCTCGCGGCATGTCCCGCTGATTGCCTCCAACCGGTCGAGCCCGACTTCAGACGAATTTGCTTCCATCGGGTCACGGGAACTGTGGAAGCAGGCTAGAGGAAGACTAGAAGTTTTAGCTTCCGGTCTTCTAGTAAAATCCGTTCGTGTCCCACGAACCGGAGATCGAAGCAAGTCTGGTGGACGAGTTGCTGGGTCTCACGGCCCGCGAGCAGCGGATCGTCTTGCTGCGTTCCAGAGACCTCTTCGATGCCGGAGGGCTGGACCGGCTCCTTGAGAAAGCGGACGATCTACTCGGCCGCGACCCCGGCAAGGCCCGCAGGCTGGCCGAGGTCTGCATCGAGCTGGCGGAAGCCGCCGACGCGCCGGCGGCGAGACCGAAGGCCAACTATGTACTCGCAGGGGCTTTGGATCTCAACGGAGAATTCGAAGAGGCGCTCCTGCTCACTCGCCGAGCGTACGACGGCTACAAGAAACTCGGGCTCGACCTCGAAGCATTGCGTACCGAGGTCGGGCGGATGCGGATACTGCTCTTCTCGGGCGACTACGGAGAGGCGCTGGAAGTCGGAGCCGGAGTAACCGAAGCGGTCAAATCGGGGGCCGACGGTACGGGCGCAGACCCGGATAAAAGAGACCTGCTAGATGCTCAGGTGCAGCAGAACAGTGGTCTGTGCTACGAGTTTCTGGGTCGCTACGACGAGGCTTTGAGGTCCTATTCGTTGGCGGAAGAGCGGTACGCCTCGCTCGGGATGCTGGACAGGGTCAGCGAGGTGAACAGCAACCGGGCGATCCTGCTGGTAAACAACGGTCGGGCGACCAGAGCCGTGGAGATACTCCTGCAAGACCTGCGACACTTCAGGGACTCGGGCCGCGAGATGCCTCGGGTACGGGACATGATCAACCTCGGATACGCTTACCATCAGCTCGGTAACTACAAATCGAGCCTCGGATATTTCGAGGAGGCTCGCAGGATACTCGAACCTCTGGATGCTCTGGCCGACGAGTATGGTCTGCTCCTCGATACCGCCGCCGTATACCTCGAACTCAACCTCGTAGAAGAGGCTCTGTCGGCGTACACCGAGGCGCGTGATCTCTTCGTCGGGATCGGCGCCGTGTACGAGAAGGCGGTGGCGGCGCACGGTATAGGCGTCGCGCTGACCCTCAAGAGGGACTTGACGGGCGCAGAGGACCTTCTTAGAGGCGGAGGGTTTCTTCGAAGAGATCGGCAACATACCGCTCCTCGTGGCCGTCCTGCTGGGCCGGGCGGAACTATCCTCCCTCTCGGACGAGGCGACCGGGGCGCGGCAGCTTGCGAACAGAGCCCTGAGTCTCGTCTCCGGGAGCGGCGAGTGGCCCCTTCAGAGCTTCTACGCCAACCTCAAGCTGGCCGAGCTCTCGCTCCCCGACACGGAGGCCGCCGAACTCCACCTCGACGACGCCAGACCGTTCCTCGAAGAGATGTCCCTGCCGCAGCTGCGGTTCGGGTTCGACGAGTGTCTGGGGCGGGTCAGAAGCCTTCAGGGTCGTCGGCGGGAGGCCGAGGTTCTCTTCGAGCGGGCCATCGAGGAGATCGAGCGGGTTCGCGGTACGGTTATGCAGGATTCGATGCGGGCCGTTTTCCTGCGCGACAAGTCTTCCGTCTACAAAGAACTCCTGAAGCTGAAGCTCGAAAGCGGTGACGCTCCGGCGGCCTTCGAGGTGGCGGAGCGTGCCAAGTCCCGGTCTTTGATGGACCTCCTGAACGGGATCTCGGACGCTGCTTTCGTCTTCGGGGACGCCGCGTCAGAGGAGAGGCTCGGCGTCCTTCAGGCAGATCTCAGCGCGGTCTACAACATGATGCTCGGGGGACAGGATGAGTCCGAGGGGGCGCCGCCCGCGCCCGACCTCCGAGGACGAGCGGTCGAGCTCGAAGAGGAGATCGGACGCCTCAGGCTGCGGGCTGGAGCTTCGCCTTCGACGGAACGGGATGTCTTTGTTTCATTAGACGGGTACGGTGCGGACCTTCCGGGAGATACGGTCCTGCTCGCCTATCACGTCGTGGGCGAGGAGGTTATAGCCTTCGTCTCCACCCCGAAAGACGTGCGGGTCATGCGCGGGCTCGGAGAAGTCAGGGAGATCCGGGACCTCCTCCGCAGGCTCGACTCTCAGTGGGACAGGTTCCGGAGCGGACGTGCCTTCTCCGAGCGGCAGGCGCGGATGCTCGAGAAGTCAACGCGAAGGATTCTCGCGGCTCTATACGACGCGCTCGTCGGGCCGCTGGAGCCGCTGCTCGAAGATGCCTTCTCGGAGGTAGAGGCGGCGACCAGCGTTGCGACCAACGGTGCGCCGAGGCTCGCGGTGGTTCCGCATGGTCCGCTGCATCAGGCTCCCTTTCACGCTTTCTTCGACGGGGAGGGCTACCTGCTCGAGCGGTTCGAGGTCTCGTATGCGCCGAGCGCGGCGGTCTTCACGTCTTGTCAGGAGCGGCGGTCGGGGGGCATCGGTGAGGTGATGATCGCCGGGGTCTCGGATGCCTTGATCCCGGCCGCCAGAGAGGAAGCACTCGCCGTCTCCGAACTCTTCCCCGACGCCCGGCCCCTGCTCGACGAACACGCGAGCCTCGCGGCGGTGAGCGAGGCCATCTCGGGACGGAGCGTCGTACATCTAGCCTGTCACGGGATGTTCCGCTCGGACAACTCCATGTTCTCCGGGCTCAAGCTGCACGACGGCTGGATGCTCGCCTCGGACGTAATGAAGCTCGAACTGGACGGCGCGATAGTCGCCCTGAGCGCGTGCGAGAGCGGCCGCAACGTCGTCGTCGGGGGGGATGAAATCCTCGGTCTGACGCGCGCTTTCCTCGGGGCGAAGGCGGCGACCCTGCTGGTGAGCCTCTGGATAGTCAGCGACGACACGACGGCCTCGCTCATGCGTCGCTGGTACGAAAAACTGCTCGCCGGAAAGCCCCCGACAACGGCCCTTCGGGAGTCGCAGCTTGCGACCATGCGGGATCACCCCCACCCTTACTACTGGTCGCCGTTTATCATCGTCGGCGGAAGATAGGCTCGGATCACCCCTGATTCGCTACCGAGTCGCTCCTCGGGGTCGTTCCTGATCTTTGCCTCATGAGAACTTTCTAATCCGAATTTAATCCATCGCTCAGAATCGGTAACTAGCATGACTCGCGGTACGAGAAACGGGCCTGCGGGCCGGGCGGTGTGTATCAGGCGTACTCATCTGATGCATACGACTCGTGAGAGAACCGGGCCGGGCGAGTTGTAGAGCCCGGAAGCTCGAAAATAAAATACGCGAGGAGTTTCGACATGAGGACGATGGAGATTTCGAGAGACGAAGGCGGGACGCGCTTCGAGCATCGGGGGCTCCTGATCTTCATAACGCTCGCGCTGGTCTTCGCGTTTGGGTCGAGTCCTGCGCAGGCCGACGATGACGACGGAGTGGCGAGCGAGGAGTCCGAGACCGGGGAGATAGTCGTCAAGATCAACCCGCGCTCCAACGCGACGATAGAGCAGATAAACAGCACCTACGAAACGACCACGAGGGACGCGGTGCTCGCGAGCGGGAAGATCTACCTCCTCGAAGCCCCTGAAAACCTCTCCGCCGACGACCTGTCCGAGACGATGGAGACAGATACCCGCCTCCTTTACGCCGAACCAAACTATGCGATCGAGAGTCCCGAAGGAAACCCCAGAAGGCACGCCGCCCGCAGCACCGACTACCGTCCGGTCCAGAGTTCCGAGCCCGACTACTCCGCTCAGTACGCCATCGGGGCGATAAGGCTCGGGACGGCACACCGGACCGAGGACGGCGCGGGGACGACGGTCGCGGTTCTGGATACCGGCGTTCAGGGCAACCATCCGGAACTCGCCGGGAGCCTCGTCGCAGGCTACGACTACGTCGAGGACAACGCAGATCCCTCCGAGGCTGAGAGCGGTGAGATGGTCGGACACGGGACGCACGTGGCCGGGATAGTCCACCTGACGGCTCCTGCGGCAAAGATCATGCCGATGCGCGTGCTCGATGCCGACGGTAAGGGCGACGTCTTCCTCATCGCCGAGGCCGTTCAGGGGGCTGTCGAGAGGGGCGCGGATGTCATTAACCTCAGCCTCGGATCCTCCGAGGAGTCCGATCTTCTGGAAGACGTCTTCAAGGAACTCTCCGAGCCGGAGGATGACGATGATCTCCCGGCGGTCGCAGGCGTGCCGCGTGAGGGCGTAGTCGTCGTCGGGGCGGCGGGGAACAACAACTCCGTGACCGAGCAGTACCCGTCGGCTGAGGATGGTGTGATCTCGGTCGCCTCCGTAGACCAGAACGAACAGAAGTCCGAGTTCTCCAGCTTCGGTCCCGAATGGGTAGACGTGGCCGCGCCGGGCGAGGATATCCACAGCCTCTTCCCGGCGAGCGGCTACGCCTCCTGGGACGGAACCTCGATGGCCACACCGTTCGTGGCCGGTCAGGCCGCCCTGATCCGAGGCCTGCGCCCCAACCTCCCCGCCGCTCGCGACGATGACGACCCGGCGAACGCGAGCGTCGAGGGCGTCATAAAATCCTCCGCTCGTGCGTTGGCCGACAAGAGCCTCGGCGCGGGACACGCCGACGCAGCCCGGAGCCTGAACGTCGCAAACCTCGCGCCCTCCGTGACCCCGGTAAACCCGAAGCCGGGGGCAAGGATCAAGAGCCGCACCCCCGTCATCGCCGCCACCGTCCGGGACCCCGGCTCCACCCTGGCGAAGTCGAACATCCGGCTCTTCGTGCGCGGCGTCGAACGGAAGAACTTCACCTACGCCCCCTCCACCGGACGCCTGAGCTTCAAGACCCCGAAGCTGCCCTACGGCGCGACCGGAGTCCGCATAGTCGCCAGAGACGACCTCGGCAAGAGCGCGAGCCGGAGCTGGAGTTTCCGCGTAATCCGCTAGCAACCGCTACGCCACAAACCCCGCCCGAACACGAAGCTCGGCGCGGGGTTCTTCTGCGTCTCCCCGGAGAAACCCACCCCG
>JBPCNU010000085.1:0-3681 GCA_051000975.1 Rubrobacter sp. | reverse complement strand
CTAGTGGTGTATCCAGGCCTCCGGGTTACCGGTGAGGTCGGTGACGGAGTCGGGGAGGTCACCTTCTACGAGGTCAGCGAGGGTTACGTTCTCGAGGACGGCCCGGAGGTTGGCCCGGACGGCGATCCAGACTTCCCTCAGTCGTTCAGCGGCCCCGGTGTACTCGACCAGTTCCGGCCACTCGCCGCGCACGTCGGCGAGCGGGCCTTCTACGGCGCGGATGATCTCGGCGAGGGTGATCTCCCTCGGCGGACGCGCCAGCCAGTATCCTCCCGAGGCTCCGCGCTGCGCCCGGACTATCCCGGAACGCTTCAGATCGAGGAGGATGTTCTCCATGAACTTCTTGGGGATTTTCTGCGTCTCGGAAATGGCTTCGCCCTTTATGGCTCCGGCCCCCTCGACCGAGGCGCGAGCAAGCTCCGCCGTCGCCTTCAGCGCGTAGTCAGTCCTTGCGGAGACCTGCAAACTACCCCACTTTCATGGCTGTGATCCTGTCTCTCCCCGACGCTTACTGTGAGGCGGAAGAAGAACGTTTCTCGCG
Organism: Rubrobacter sp.; assembly: GCA_051000975.1. Taxonomy (GTDB): domain Bacteria; phylum Actinomycetota; class Rubrobacteria; order Rubrobacterales; family Rubrobacteraceae; genus Rubrobacter. The sequence continues at coordinate 3,140 of JBPCNU010000085.1, read as the reverse complement.
TTCTTCGCGTGCCTCACGTTCCTGGTTCTCGCGCTTTACGGGGGCGTAAACGAACCAGTAAGACCCGAAAAGAATGCCTGCGAAGAAGATCATGGCCCCGATAAACTGTATAAGCTCCGTTGTTCCGCTGCCGTCCATCCAGCCTCCTGTGAAATCCTGTGATCTCAATTAATTGATTCCACCAATTCTACGATACACTGGACGGACGCGCCGGGGGAGCAGTCCTTCTTGTCGCGGGGCGGTGCAGGATGCTAACATCGAGTTCATAGTTCCCTCGGGCAAGGGAGCATTCAAGTAGAGCGATTCGGGACGGACGAGGGGATTAACCCGGTCCTAACGGATGGGCTCACGGGAGAGAAGAGGAGAGATCATGCAGGGACTTACGATGGACTACCAGCTCACCCTACCCGCGCTCCTCAAGCGCGCTGACGAGCTTTTCGGGTCGAAGGAGATAGTAACCCGCCTCCCCGACAAGTCCCTTCACCGCTACACCTACGCGGACTTCGCCGAGCGGTCCAAGAAGCTCGGCGTCGCCCTCAAGAACCTCGGCCTGGAGAAGTCCGACCGCGTCGCGACGCTCGCCTGGAACCAGTATCAGCATCTCGAAGCGTACTTCGGGGTTCCGTCGGCGGAGCTCGTGCTGCACACCATCAACCCGCGCCTGGCCCCGCAGGATATAGCCTACATAATAGGTCACGCCGAAGACAAGGTACTCTTCGTGGACGAGACGCTCATCGAGGTAGTGAACGCCTTCAAGGACGACGTAGACCTCGAACATATCTACGTCTACACGTCGGGCGACCACAGCGCACCGGAGGGTTTCACGAGCTACGAGGACTTCATCGCCGGCGCCGACGTATCGGAGTTCGTCTACCCCGAGATTGACGAGAACGATGCGGCTGCGCTCTGCTACACCTCCGGTACGACGGGCCGTCCGAAGGGCGCGCTCTACTCGCACCGCTGCCTGTGCATACACTCGCTTCTGGTCGCGCTGCCCGACAACTTCAACTTCCGCGAGTCGGATTCGGTCTTGCCCGTAGTGCCGATGTTCCATGTCAACGCCTGGGGAATGCCCGTAACGGCGACCATGATCGGCTGCAAGCAGGTCATGCCGGGGCCGCACCTCGACCCGGAGAGCCTGCTGGAGCTGTTTCAGGACGAAGAGGTAACCTTCACTGCCGGGGTGCCGACCATCTGGCTCGGCATCCTCCAGACGCTGGACAAAGACCCGGATAAGTACGACCTCTCGAAGCTGGAGCGGATGGGCGTCGGTGGATCGGCGGCGCCGGAGGCCATGATCCGGGCCTACGAGCAGCGTCACAGGCTCAAGATCCTCCACGCCTGGGGCATGACCGAGATGTCTCCGGTCGGGACGGCGTCCTACATGACCTCGGAGCTCAGGAAAGAGCCGGAGGATGTTCAGTTCAAGTACCGGGCGAAGCAGGGCATCCAGTTGCCGTTCGTCGAGATCCGGGCTCAGGGCGAGGACGGCCTTGCCCCAAGGGACGGCAAGGCGATGGGCGAGCTCGAGGTACGTGGCCCGATCGTCGCGAGCGCGTATTTCAACACCGAGGAGGGCGCGGACAAGTTCACCGAAGACGGTTGGTTCAGGACGGGTGACGTCGTCAGCATTACGCCGAGCGGGTATGTCGAGATCCGGGACCGCGACAAAGACCTCGTGAAATCCGGCGGGGAGTGGATAAGCTCCGTGGATCTGGAGAACACCCTCATGGGCCACGACGCCGTTGCCGAGGCAGCCGTCATCGCCATCCCCGATGAGAAATGGGACGAACGCCCGCTCGCCGTCGTCGTCCTGAAGACCGGCCAGTCCGCGACCCCGGACGAACTCCGCGAACACCTCGCAAAGGACTTCGCCAAATGGCAGCTCCCCGAGGCCTACGAATTCGTGGACGAAATACCACGCACCGCGACCGGCAAGTTCCTCAAGATGGCCCTTCGCGAACAGTTCAAAGGGTACGAAGTCAAGTCCTGAGCAGCTTCGGCCTCAGGGTATCCGCCCCGGTAAGTAGATAGAGGCCGGGGGTGACGCGACCGTGTTCCCGCTCCCCGAAGGTGAAGGAGGGATGAGATCCCGGCTGGCGGTAAACGCATCATCGTCGAGTTCGATGTACCGGCGACGATGCGCGACGGCGTTACTCTTCTGGCGAACGTGTATCGCCCGGCGGAGGACGGAACTTATCCTACCCTCCTGACGCGCCTACCCTACGGCAAGGATAACCCCCGAGACGCGACGTACTTCGACCCGGTGAAGGCCGCTGGTCGGGGGTACATCGTCGTCGTGCAGGATGTTCGAGGCCGCTTCGCCTCCGAGGGGGAGTTTTCCTCCTTTCCACAGGAGTCGGAGGACGGCTACGATACCGTCGAGTGGGCAGCGAAGCTTCCGGGGGCGAATGGTAGAGTCGGGATGTGGGGCCTCTCTTATTACGGCAAGACCCAGTGGCACGCGGCGGTCGAGGCTCCCCCGTCGCTAGAGGTCATCGCTCCGAGTCAGACGTGGGGGAACCACCTGAACGGGGCGAGCCTCCGGGGCGGGGCGCAGGAGATCGGCCTCGTACATTCTTGGGCGCAAGCCGCCATCGCACCAGACTATCTCGCGAGGAAGTACGCCGGAGACCCGGCGACGCTCCAGAGGAAGATGTCCGAGGCTGTGAGGATCATAGACACCCTCGCTTCCGGGGGCGGCTTTGATGCCCTCCCCTACTCCGAACTCCCCGACCCGGAGGGTCTGGACAAGATGGTCTTCCTCGGGCGCGGGGTCTCCGATGCGGTGTGGAAAACCGTGAACCTCGACGGTCGCTATAAGCGAGTTGGCGTCCCGACGCTGCACATCGGTGGCTGGTACGACTGCTTCATTGGGGAGACGCTGTGCCGGTACGCTGCCATGCGCGACCTCGCGACGAGCCGGGGAACGACTCCACCGCGCCTCGTCGTCGGGCCGTGGACTCACGCGGACTTCGGAAGCCGGCAGGGGGATCTCGACTTCGGGGTAGCGGCCTCCGGTGGCTTCCTCGACACACGAGAGACGCTCTCGGATCTCCAACTCCGCTTCTTCGACGCGCGGCTGAAGGGTGCCGAGACCGCTCTGGCGGACGACCCGCCGGTCAGGGTCTTCGTGATGG
>JBPCNU010000084.1:0-11621 GCA_051000975.1 Rubrobacter sp. | reverse complement strand
CCGTCCTTCGAGTTGCGCGACGGTCCGCGCCCCCTACTCCGGTGATCCACGGTTTCGCGCCGTCCCTTGCGCTCTATAGCCATGTCCGAATAGTATCAGCAGATACGAGGATGCGTTACCCGCTATCTCCCACCTATTTGCTACCCTCAAAGCAAGATGGCAGACTCGCTGTAGATAGCCGAAAGGAAGACCTGTGGAAGACCTGAAGAGCCGCATCGAGGCCCGAAGAGACGACCTCCTCGAAGAACTCACGGACTTTCTGAAGATGCCCTCCGTCTCCGCCGACGAAGCCGACCCCGAAGGCTTCCGCCGCTGTGCCGAGTGGGTCCGAAAGAAGCTGGAAGACGCCGGGGCAGACGCGAAACTTCTGGAAACAGCCGGGCATCCGGTCGTCTACGCCGAGATAGGAAAGGGCAGCCAGACCCTTCTCTCCTACGGCCACTATGACGTGCAGCCGCCCGATCCCCTCGACCTCTGGGAGACCGACCCGTTCGAGCCGACCTTCAAGGAGGGTACGCTCTTCGCTCGCGGCGTCGCCGACGACAAGGGCGACGTGATGAGCCGCATACAGGCACTCAGGCTCTACATAGAGGAGCACGGCGAGCTTCCGTTCAAGCTCAAGTTCTTTATCGAGGGCGAGGAGGAGGTCGGCAGCCCGAACCTCGCCCCGTTCGTCCGGGAGAACGCCGAACTCCTACAGGCCGACGCGTGTCTCTGGGAAGGTTCCCTGCGTGATGAGAAAGGCCGCCCCGAAATATGCTGCGGCACGAAGGGGATGGCCTACGTCGAGCTTCGTGCGAAGGGACCGGGCCACGACCTGCACAGCATGTTCGGGGGCATCGCCCCGAACCCGGTGTGGCGGCTGGTTCAGGCTCTCAGGACGATCAAGGACGAGGACGGGGAGATCACCCTCGACGGCCTGATGGAACTCGCTGACCCACCATCCGAGAGAGACCTCGCCGCAATGAAGGCAATCCCCTTCGACGAATCCTCCCTCAAGAGTTCGTGGGGCGTGGACGCCTTCGACCGGAACCTCTCCGGTGAAGACGCCCTCGCCGAGTACCTCCTAAAGCCGACCGCGAACATCGCCGGTATACAGTCCGGCTACACCGGCCCCGGCTCGAAGACGATAGTCCCCTCCGAGGCGTTCGTGAAGATGGACTTCCGGCTCGTCTCCGGGATGAGCCCCGACCCGGTGGTGAAGCTCATCCGCGAGCACCTGGACCGTCGCGGCTTCACCGATATAGAGGTCGTTGACCTGCACGGTGTCGAGGCAGCCAAGACCCCGGTTGATTCCCCGATCGTAGAGCAGGCGGTCCAGGCTTGGCGGGATGTCGGGCAGGAGGAGGCCATCGTCTACCCGACCATCGGCGGGTCAGGCCCGACCTCCCTGATCGCGACGGAGCTTGGCATCCCGACGGTGATGACGGGGTCGGTGGCAAACATGAACAGCCGCATCCACTCGCCGAACGAGTCGATCAAACTAGACGACTACTTCGAGACAGTCGCCTACTTCGTCCGCTTCTTCGAGAGGTTCGGCGGCAAGTAGTGAATGGTCAGAAGAGTCAGGAATCCAGAGGGCTGAACCTCCCGGAGAAGGTGCGCCACAGCATCGCGGCAGCGGTCGCGGATCGCGGGGTGCAGGCAAGAACCGTCTCGACGCAGGGAAAATCCTCGATGAAGCCGCCGCAGGGCCACATCGTCGTCGCCGCGACGGAGGGCGAGATAAGCTCCATCCGGGGCACCGCCTCGATCGTGCGGCAACTGGAGTTCTACAAGACCCCGTTCGGACCCGTCGTGAGGCTGGCATTCTCCATCTTCCCGCTGGAAGGCGGCAGGCTGACCTGCGGGACCGTCCTGAACATCTCGCAGGTCTCCGGCGACGCCGCGCTCTCCGGCCTCGGCAGGCAAAAAACGGTCTTCTTTCACTTCTACTCCCTGACGGAGGACGAGGGCGACCTCGATTACATTTTTTCCAAAGAGATCAACAACGCGAAGACCCAGCGTGATGAGGCGAAGAAAGTCCTGAAGCTGGCCCGCGACGCCTACGCCGACACCCCCGAGGACAGGCGAAGCTTCCGCCGAGCGGTCGAGATGGCCGAGCGTCGGTTCGCGCCGCCGGAGATGCCGGAGCCGGAAGACGACCTGAACGAAGGTTAGCTCCCGCCCGTCGGTCTCTGTCCGGGGCGGCGCGTATACTGGAGATCATGTCGGAGGTAAGCATTCCTAACGAATCCAATGGACGGACGGAGGACTTCGCTACTACGCTTGCGGACGCCCTGAAGGATGCGGCCCGCGACGGGGTGCGTTTCAGCGCGGGCGGGTCGGACCTCGAATGGGAGCGGTTCAACTCGCATCCGTTCGACAACGAGGAAGAAGGTCGGCGGGACGCGCTGAACGCCTTCGAGAGCGACCCCGTATCAGAGCGTCATCCCGGTGCTCCGGACGGGACGAGTCGGCTTGCGTACTTCCTCGACGGGGTTCAGACGACGGAGGAGATAGGACGCATCGGGACCGTCCCGGTCGTGATGACGACCGTCGCCGCCGCGATAGTCCACCGCCGGGACAAGCGACTTCAAAAGCTGGAGGTAGAAGGCGTGCCGACGTTGATGCGCGCCCTGATCCTCCCCCACGACGCCCACGACCCCGGCGCCCGAGCCCTGTACGCCGCCGCCCAGGCTCGCGGCTTCCCCGTACCCCGCTCGGATGCGGAGGCGGTTACGTCCGGCAGCACGAGCGTACTGCTCGACTCGACGCAGCACGAGCCGCACGTTGACCCGGCGGACTACTCGGGGTTGAAGCAGCGGGCTTATCAGCGGGCGACTTCCCTGCGGGCGGCGATGGAGGTCGCGCTGCTCGAGCGGTGGTCCGGGATGGAGACGGGGGAGGACTGGATCGCGGTTGACGGACAACTCCCCGTCCCGACGAAGAACGCCGTCGGCCTCATAAAGAACGCCCGCCGCTTCTTCTTCGGGGGCGAAGAGGCCCGGATGCTGCTCGACCTCGAAGACGGGAAACGCACGACGGCCTTCGTCCCGCCCTGGCGCAACGAGCGCGTGAAGGCTGGGCGCACGGAGGAGGAACGCGCCTCGTGGTACGTCAGGATGTGGCCTTCCAGCGCGTCGAGCGAGGGCGCGGACGCGACGGGCGGCCTCGTGCGCCTCGAAATGGACGTGCCGTTCAGCCGTCAGACGGAGATTTTCGATGAGGTCAGCCGGTGGTTGCTCGCGGAGCGTGCGCCGCTCGCGAAGCCGGACTTCCGGTGGGCGTCCATGATCTACCCGATCCACTACGTCGAGAAGATCCTCAAGCCATCGATCCACGGCGGTCGCCGCACGAGGCTGCGCCTCGAACGTGAGATCGCAGATTTAAGATAAAAGCGTCAGGGAGGACAGCTTGAGTTTGCTTCACCCGAACTTCATGGACACGGACTCAGAACCCGTCGGGCGGGTCGTAACGAGCGAGGAATACCCCGCGACCGCTCACGAGTTCTACTTCTGGACGAGCGAGACCGAAGCCGCCCAACGCCTCGACATCGGCCACATCGTCGCCGCCGAAGCCGAGGCCGCGACCGCGATAGCCGTCCTCGACGACCCCAGGCGCTACTCCGACCTCCAGAGCTTTCTGGACGACTTCTACGCTAGAGACGGAGACGCCGCATTGGAGGCGCTCTCCGACCGGGTCGAGATCCTCGTCTTCAAAGCGAAAGTGCTGGCGACGAAGCACCGCGACGAAAAGAAGAAGAGCAAACGCCCCGTGCGTAGCGGTCCGGTGTACTTCGCCACTACTCAGGCGATAGAGTTCGCCCTCGGGAAAGAGGACTTCTCGGGGACTGAGATCCCGATGCTCCTGCACGAGAACGGCAACGAGACGCGCCCCGGCGTCCCGCAACGAACGCCCCTGTACGTGGACGAGGACTACCTCCTCGGCCCGGAGGCCGGCCATCTCAACATCACCGGGATGAGCGGCCTCTCCACCAAGACGAGCCAGGCTCTCTTTACCATCTCAAGCGTCTTCCAGAACGCCGGAGAGAAGAAAGTCGCGGCCCTGATGTTCAACGTCAAGGGGGCGGATCTCTTGTTTCTGGACAAGCCAGTAAACTGCCCGCCGGGCGACGAGGAACTACGGGAACGCTACGAGAAGGCGAACGTGCGCGGCCTTTCTAGCGAAGAGAACGACATGTACGAGGCGCTCGGTCTGAAAACGGAGCCGTTCAGGAACCTGAGCATCTTCGCGCCCTTGAAGTACGGGATGGACCGGGGCGACCGGGAGCTGAACGTCTCGGACGTTGCGGCGGGGAAGCTGAACACGCGTCGGAACGCTCGCGGCGAGGACCACTGCGTGCATCCCATCGTATGGGAGCTTGGCGATGTGCTGCCGTATGCGGGGTACGTCTTCGAGCAGTCGGACTTCGACGACAAGTTCCGGGGCTTCATCGAGGAGCTTCGGGCGAGGAGAATAGACACTCAGGCGGCGTTTCAGAGTCTTATGCGTGAGATAGACGACTACTTCGAGGAGAAAGAGGCCGAAGGCAAGAGCGTCGGCGGCTGGAACGGACATCACCAGGCGACGATCAACAAGGTCAAGAACCGCTTCAACGGTCTGCCGAGCAAGTGTGCCGGGCTACTCGCTCACGGGCGCGTCGAGTACGGAGACACGCCGAAGGTGGACGACGCCTTCACCGACCGGGAGATGCGCGTCGTGGACATCTCGCAGCTCTCCGGGATTCCGCAGGATTTGATCGTCACTAGTGTCATCAGCAAGATCTGGGACATGGCCGAGAAGAGCGCCCTGAACGTTGACAAGCTCATCATCTTCGTGGACGAACTCAACAAGTACGCCCCCGCCGGGAATAAACCCTCCGGCCTCAAGGACACCCTCGTGGATATCTCCGCCCGTGGCCGTCACCTGAGCCTTACTCTATTCGGGGCGCAGCAGTTCCGCTCGAAAGTCCACGACGAAGTAGTCGGGAACGCGGCGACGAGTTTGTACGGTCGCATCGGCGACGAGGAACTCACGAACGCCAGCTACCGCTCGTTCTCCCAGACGACCCGCGAGGAGTTGCTCCAGCTAGAAAAAGGTCGACTGCTGCTGCGTCACGCGCACTACGCGGTGCCGGTCTTCGGGCGGTTCCCTAGGCCGCCGGTCTTGATGGGCAAGCAAGGGACGGACATCCACGGCTCTCAGAACATAGACGCAGCGCAGGTGGTCAGGAGTGTTATGAACAACCTTATAAGGAATGGGAAAGTTCCGGCGCTTGCGGCTATTCGCTCCGACATACAGGGCGTCGAGGAAGAGCGCATCCACGAGTCGCTCGATAAGATCACAGCCCTCTGCCGCGACGGCTCCGGCCCGAAGAATCCCTACGAGTCCTTCAAGAGATCCATCTCCGGACAAGGCAACGGCTTCGGAAACAAAAACGGCGGCCCGGACCTGAGCTTCCTCGACAACGTCCACCGCCTGCGGGGAGACTAGAGAGCACGAATCACCGGAGGCAAACGAGAACGAGCCTGTGTGGCCGGTGAGGGGCTTCGCGTCATGCAGAGAGGACGGACATGAAAGAAGAAGCCAAAGTCGCCCTTATCGAAGCCTTCTACGAGGCACGGGCGAACGGCGACATGAAATCCGTCCGTAGCTTCCTCGCGGAGGGGGTGATCTGGCACGAGCCGGACGTCGGCTCCGAGCACACCGGCGACCTCGTTGGGGCGGATGCAGTCGCTGGTATGATCTCCGCCGCGCAGAAGAAGACCGCCGGAACTTTCAGCCTCACCCCGAAACAGGTCGTCGCAAACGGCGAACACGCCGTCGCCTTGATGGACTGGACCGCGACGAAAGGCAACGCCACCCTCGAAGGCAAGGAAGTGGCCGTTTTTAGAATCCGGGACGGGAAGATAGCGGAAGTCTCCTTTCATCAGGACGATATTGGAAAGGACCGGGAGTTCTGGTCGTGAAGTCGGTCGCTGGGTCGGAATGATTGATAGGATCTTCCATAAAAGCTAGTCTGCCCGGAGATTCTGTAAAGGATATTGGTTGCAAAGGGTTGCAAATGTTTTCATTCGAGCCACGCGACCAGAGTTGAGGAATGGTGGTAACGGGCAAGCTCGAAAATCCTCCGAAGCCCGGCTCTCCCGAGACCCTCTACCGCTGCTCGGACCTCTGAACATCCCACGAAATTCTCCTCAAACCGACTCGGGAGGTCCTGATCTTCCACTCGTGAAGCGGCACATAGTCGGCTAGAATCGGTTCTGGATGGATGATCCGATAGGGAGATCTCATGGACCAGCTACTCGAACGCATAACGATAGACCCAGAGGTCTGTCACGGTAAGCCCGTGGTCCGGGGGCTACGTTATCCGGTGGAGACGCTTCTGGAACTGATGAGCGCGGGCATGAGCGTTGACGACATCCTCGCCGACTACGAAGACCTCGAACGAAAAGACCTGCTGGCTGTACTCACCTACGCAGCCAGGCTGAGCCGGGTAAAGCGCGTGGATCACATCGGTGCGTGAACTTCCTGCTCGACGCCCAGCTACCAAGACGACTCGCCTACCGGCTGCGCGAAGCAGGCCATGACACGCTACACACCCTAGATCTGCCAGAGGGCAATCGCACGTCGGATCCGGAGATAAACGACCTTTCTCTGCGGGAAGACAGGGTAGTAGTTACGAAAGACTCGGATTTCGTTGACTCATTTCTCCTATCGCAAAAGCCGTACAAGCTCCTGCTTATCTCCACTGGAAACATAACCAACGCAGACCTCGAAGCACTGTTCTCGGCCCAGATACAGAGGCTGGCGGAAGGGTTCGAGTCCTACGATCACCTCGAACTGACTCGGGAGGCCCTGATCTTCCACTCGTGAAGCGGTATATAGTCGGCTAGAATCTGTCGAAAGAGCTATCGAAAGATCGAAAGGAACTTTCTCTGAGCATTCGCGTGGCGCACATCTCCGATACGCATCTTGGCTACGCGAGGTACTCGAAGCTGGAGCCGACCTCGAACCGCAACCAGCGCGAGGTGGACGTTGCCCGCGCCTACGAACGAACGGTGGACGCTATTCTGGAGGCCGAAGTGGACCTCGTGGTTCATTCGGGGGATGTGTTCGATACCATCCGTCCGGCGACGCATGTCGTTATCCACTTCATCAAGCAGACCGCCCGTATCACCGGGGAACGCATCCCCTACTTCGGCATCGCCGGGAACCACGAGACGCCGCGCCTGCGGGCGACGACGGCCTCCCTGGAGTACGCGAACCTCATCGGAGCGACCTTCGCCTGCGGCTTCGAGCCGGAGAGCCACGTTAGGGAGATAAACGGTGTGAACGTCGGGCTCTCGCTCGTTCCGCACGGGGCCGTTCTTGACCGGGAACTCGTCGTAATGCCGGAGCGCGGCGCTGAGATCAACATCCTCGTTACGCACGGGACGGTGCCGGGCCTGACGGTGAAGGGCCACGAACTCGGCGAGGTCGATCTCCCCTCGCACCTTATCTCCCAGAACTTCGACTACGTCGCGCTCGGCCACTACCACTTCTTCCACGCGCACGGCCAGAACGCTCACTACGCCGGGGCAACGGAGCGGTTCGGCTTCGGGGAGGTCGACTCCAGACCCGGCTTCGCCCTTCTCACCTTCGACGAGTCCGGCGGCGCACCGGAGATAGAACACGTCGAGATCGAAGCCCGCCCAATGATGGACTTGAAGAAGATAGACGCTTCGGGGATGGGTTCGTCGGAGCTTACAGATGCGATCCGCGAGCGATCCAGCAAAGCAGACATCGCCGGCGCCATTGTCCGGCTGAAGGTCTCCGACGCGCCGGTCGGAATAGCGGGCGGGGTTGACCGGGCGGTGCTGCGCGAGGTGCGGCGACGGTGCATGGACTTCTCTCTGGAGGTCTCGGAGGTCGGGGAATCCGGGGAGGCCGATGAGATGGAAGTAGACGCGAGCTTCGGCTCGCTTCAGGAGGAGTTCCGGACTTTCGTCGGGGCGAAGCGGGAGCGGGGCGAGATCGATGCGGCTTTCGCGGATGACTTCCTGGCGCGGGGGCTCGGTTATCTGAGCCGGTTCGGGGAGGAGGCGAGGCTGTGATCCTCGCGCGGCTCTACCTGGAGAACTTCAAGCAGTTCAGAAGCCCCCTCGACCTCCAGCCGCCGGAGGGCGCCATCGGGGTCGTCGGGCCCAACGGCAGCGGCAAGACGACGCTCTTCGAGGCGATACTCTGGGCCTTCTTCGGGGCGAAAGCGGGTGGGTCGCGGTTCTCGAACGACTCCATCCCCTGGAGCGGCGGCTCCGTCGCGGAGAAGTCCCTCGCCGAGGTTACGCTCGATGTCGGGGGGGCTTCATATACCGTCTCGCGGTCCTTGCACCGAGGGAAGGCGACCGCTCAGGTCCGCGATGAGTCCGGGGGCGAGATTACGAGCGGGCCGAACGACGTGTCGAATTGGGTTCAGGGAAAGCTCCTGGAGATGGACCGGGTCGCGTTCGACGCAACGTTCTTTGCGAGGCAGAAGGAGCTTGCCTTCTTCGCCGGGGTCGAGGGGGTGAAGCGGCAGCGCGAGGTAGCGCGGATACTCGGCATAGATCAGGTCGAAAAAGCACAGAAGCTCCTGCGGGAAGACAAGAACGGCCTCGCGAGCGAGGTGCGGGCGATGGAGCAGATCCTCTCCGGCACCGACTTCGACCTTCTCGAAGCCGACCTCGCAGAACGGACGAAACTCCACGAAGCCCTGAAACAGACGCTCTCCGAGCGCACCACAGCCCTCGGTTCCCGCACGGAATCCCTCGAGAAAGCCCGCGCCGAGGAGAACCGACTCGAAAAGCTCTACCGCGACCACAATCGTCTTGCGACCGAACTCGGCGGGGCTACCGCTGCCCGGGACCGTTCGCTGGAGCGCGTCGCCGACCTCGAATCCCGGCTCCGCCGTCTCGACGAAGACGAGAAACGTGTCGCCGAGATCGAACCAGAAATTCAAGGGCTCGCAGGGGTCGAAGCGGAGATAGGGAAGCTGGAGGACGCTCGCCGCCGCGAGGAACGGCTCAAGTCGGCGAGGAAGGAGTTCAACCGTCTTCGCCGCGAGGCCCACGACGCCGCGATGAAGGCCGCCGACCTTCTGGAAGAACTCCCTGCAAGCCCCGAACTGCTCCCCGGCTGGCCCGGTATATCCGAGCCCGGGGGCGACGAACTGGCTCAGGCTCGCCGCGCGGCGAAGGTTCTCGAACAGGCCGAGGCCGCCTACGAGCGGGCCGCCGCGCAACTCGAAGCCCTGAAACGCGAGAAGGAGCGGCACGGAGAACTCTCCGCTCTGAACGCTCGGCTGGAGAACGCAGCGAAGCACATCGAGGAAGTGAGTGCGGAGACAGAACGCCTCGACGCGCAGATGAAGCGTCTCACGGGCGGGGTCTCACTCGGTGAACGGCTGACGAAGCTCCGCACCCGGCGCGACGAACTCGGGGGGGATTCGGCCCAGCGAAAAGGTCGGGCCGGGGCGAACGAGTCCGAGGCGAAGAAACTTGCCAAGGCGCGGGAGATGATCGAATCCTCAGACGAGTACGCGCGGTGCCCGACCTGCCAGCGCGGCTACTCCGAGGACGAACACGCCGAGGTCATCGCAAGCATCCGTCGGCAGGAGGAAGAACTCTCCCGCCGGGCCGAAGAAGCCCGCGAGGAAGGCCGCAGGCTGGACGCCGAGGCGAAGAAGGCTCTGGATGAGATCTCGGCGACGGAGAAAACCCGCTCCGAGGTCCAGGAGCTCGCCAGCGCACGAACCGTCGCCACGACCCGCCACCAGAGCTACCGCGAGAAGCGCGACGAGCTCGCCGCCGAAGCAGAGGAACTGCACGACGAGCTCGCCGGGAGAGAGACCCCGACGCCACAGCGAATGGAGGAGGCGGAGCGGCGCACGGCTCACCTCCGGACGCTTCGCGACGCGAGGCCGGGTCTGCTCGGCCTGCTAGCCTCCAACGAGCGATCCGGCGCGGCGGCTCAGGAGAAGCACGAGGAGATAGAAGAACTCTCCGGCGGCGAACCCTACGACCCGGAACGTTACGCCAGCCTCACGGCGAGCCGGGCGCAGCTGCAGACCCTCGCGGGTAGGCTGGAAGCGTTGAAGAGCGGCCTGAAACTTCGTCCCGAAACCGAGGCCCGGCTGATCGAAGAACGCGCCTCCCGCGAGGAATCCACCGCGCAAGTCGCGAAGCTCGAATCCGGGATAAAAGAACTGGGCTTCAAGGAGTCGGCCTACGCCGAGGCCCGGCGGATGGCGGTCGAGGAAGAGCATCTCCGGGACGAGGCGCGGGAAGGCAAGACCACTGCGGAGCGGGCTCTCGGAGAGGTCGAGTCCCGGATGGAGTCTCTTCGAAAGGAGCTGGAAAGAAACGCCGGGCAGCGCAGGCTGGCGGATGAAAAATCCGTCGAGGTGGCTTCGCTCGGGAGCATGGACGGTCTCTTCACGGAGTTCTACCGGGAGCTTACGGCGAGGGTGCGTCCGAGGCTCCAACGCGAGGCGAGCGAGCTGATCACCACGCTCACGGACGGTCGTTACCGGCAGATGGAGTTCGACGAGAACTACGGGGTGAAGCTCTACGACGGGGTCTCCGATGCGTACGAGATATCTCGTTTCTCGGGCGGCGAGACCGACATCGTGAGCCTCGCAGCGCGAGTGGCTCTCTCAAAGATGATCTCGGGGAAAAGCTCCGGTTCTTCTCTAGGCTTCATCGTCCTCGACGAGGTCTTCGGTGCGCTCGACGCCAGCAGGCGAAACAACGTCCTGCTCGCGCTCGAACGCCTGAAACGAACGTTCGGCCAGATCTTTATAATCTCCCACGTCGCAGATGTTCAGGAATCACCCTTGCTGGACGAGATGTGGTTTATCGAGGAGGACGAGGAGGGATGCAGCTCTGTCCGCATCGAACAGGGCGACCCACAGATTGGTCGCATAGAGGCCCTCGGTCTTCAGGACTGACCGTCAGCCCTGAACCTACTCCAGAGCGGTTCTGGGTTTCGGGCCGAGGGCCGGGATCAGAGCTTCGGCTGAGTCGGATTCTATGTCAACGACCTCAAAGGTCGCCCCGCCACCGCCGGAGGCGACGCGGGCGCGGAAGGTCGCAAGGTCGAGGCGACGCTGTAACGGGTTCCTGACGACGCTCCTTGACTGCAGCCTGCGGCGCGGGGCTATGGAGGTAGTCCGGGCGAGGCTGCGGCTGCGGGAGACGAAACAATCCCCCTCGACCGCCCAGCCCGCCGCCCGGAACGCCGCCCAGCCGTAGAGCGCGGCGAGGGTCAGCGCGGAGACGGCGCCGATGATGTAGTAGCTCGAAAACGTCTCCATGAGACCCATCAAGGTCAGCGTCGGCAGGGCCAGCCCGGCGAGTACGACGAACGGCAATACGGAGCGAAGAATGTAGCGGCGAAGGGCTCGCTTCGGGGGTGGGCTCAGGGATGGGAAAACGGCGAACTCCGGTAGGATCTCGTCAAGGAGTTTCGGGGCTTCTCCGGCCGGGATCAGGGGAAACAGCGTCGTCGAAACCCCGGCGTCCGCGGCGCGAGCGCCGTAGCCCGCGCTTTCGACGCGGAGCATGGCGAGGCCGAACGGCTGGCGAAAGAGACCTTCCGAGATCTGGACGGCCTGGACG
>JBPCNU010000083.1:0-3934 GCA_051000975.1 Rubrobacter sp. | reverse complement strand
GACTCGCTCTTCTACTCGCTCCTCGCCCTGCGTGGTCGCGAAGATCCACTGCGGCTCACCGCCCGGGGCCGAGTCAAGCCCCGCCGAAGCCGATATGTCAGGGTCTTCTTCGAGTGTGGCCAAGACTTCGTCCGTACGATCTATCGCTTCGGTGCTGTTCGTGAGCTGCGAGGTGTCCGGCAGGACGTTCTCGGTGATGTACGATATGTCCGCTTCGGGGAGCTGCTGGGCCGGGTCGAGCCGCGCACCTTCGGCCTCCGAGTACGTTACGCTCGCCACCGCGCCCGCCGACTCGGAGACGTAAGTGTAGAGCCAGCTCGGGGACTCGCCCCCAGCATCGAGCCTCGGCGTCGCCGCCGCTATCGCGTAGAGCCGGGCATCATCCTGCCAGCCGGTCGCCGTCTTGTTCGCAGCCTCGACACCCTCCAGGGCCGCGACGCTTTCGCCCTCAGCCGGCGCGGACATCGCTGCGAGATCCGAACTCTCGGACCCCTGACCCTCCGACCCCCAACCTTCCGAACCCCCAGAGCAGCCGGAAACTACAAGCATCGAGGCGAGGAGCACGAAGAGCGGCGCGTAGCGGATGGTCCCTGATCTGCACGACATGAAATACATAATATATTCGAGTTTACTTCAATAACTTTAGCCTCGCCGGGCAGCACCCGCGAGAACCATCGTCGGTATCAGGAGGCGAACGTGTCCGACTCAGACGAAGACTCAATGACCGGACTACGATTCACTCGCTGTGTTGCGATCCTAGTCTCCTCCGGGGCGATGCTTGCTCTGTCGGCCTGTGGATCAGAGTCCAGCTCCGCCCCGCCAGAAGGGACGAACCCGGAGAACGTCCTCGGGAACCTCGACTTCGAAGAGGTCTACTCAAACGCCTCCGGCAGCGGCCTCGAAGAGCCGAGGCTCGTCGTAGCCACAGACCTCGAAGCCCTCCAACGTCAGCCAGAACTCGCAGACCTTGCCCCCGAGACTACGACCCCCCGAAACGGCGGGCCTTACGTCGCGGTCTTCGCCGGGCAACGCAACACGGGCGGCTACTCCGTGAGCGTCGAGGAGGTCGTGAGGCACGGAGGCCGGGTCGAGGTCGTTGTAAAGGAGACCGGCCCGCCTGAAGGAGCGAGAGCGACCCAGGCTCTGACGTACCCTTTCTCCGTAGTGGCGGTCCGGGAGCTGAGCGATATGGAGCTACGAGAGACCGATTTCTCTGTAACCGACTCGAACAGAGACGAAAGGAACGACGGGGATGATCTCCGCTGGTCGGTGGAGGTGGCGGGTGATTGAGGTGACGACCCCACGTATAATCGCTCCGTGTCGGAGAAGATGAGCAAAGAGACGAGCACTGGCGTCACGGACGAAATCCGGGCGCGGCTGGAGGGGTTGCGCGAGCGGGTTCGGTATCACAGCCGCCGCTACTACATCGAGGACGCGCCGGAGGTGTCGGACGCGGAGTACGACGCGTTGTACTCGGAGCTTGAATCTATCGAGTCCGATCACCCCGAGCTCGTAACCCCCAACTCTCCGACTCAGCGAGTAGGCGGCGAACCGCTCGAAGGCTTCGAGGAAGTGCGCCACGCCGTCCCGATGCTCTCCCTCGCGAACGCCCGAAGTCCGGAAGAACTTCGCGACTGGGACACCCGGATAAGGCGAATGCTCGTCGACGAAGAACCGGAAGACCTGCGCTACGTCACCGAGTTGAAGATAGACGGGCTTGCGATCTCCCTTCGCTACGAAGCCGGACGCTTCGTTCTGGGTGCGACTCGCGGCAACGGCACCATCGGTGAGGACGTTACATCGAACCTCCGCACCGTCCGGTCCATTCCGGAGACCCTCGACGGCGATTTCCCCCCGGTTCTGGAGCCGCGCGGCGAGGTCTATATGGCCCTCGCTCCGTTCGAGGAGTTCAACCGCGGTCGGGAGGCGGCGGGTGAGAAGACCTACGCGAACCCGCGTAATCTCGCGGCGGGTTCCATCCGCCAGCTCGATCCGCGCATGACCGCGAAGCGTCCGCTCACCGTCTACCTCTACGGCATCGGGGAGGGCTACGAGAACTTCGACAGCCACTCCAAAGCTCTCGCAGCTCTGGAGTCCTTCGGGCTTCGGGTCAACCCTCACGCGACCCACGACTCCATCGAATCCGTCATAGACACGTGCGAGCGGTGGGCCAGAGAGCGCGAAGAAGTGCCGTATCAGGTGGACGGCGTGGTCGTGAAGGTCGATTCGCGCGAGCAGCAGGTCGCCCTCGGGTCGGTGCAGAAAGCCCCGAGGTGGGCCATCGCGTACAAGTTCGAGCCGCTCGCCGGACGGACGAAGCTCAAGGACATAATCGTCAACGTCGGACGAACCGGGGCCGTAACGCCGCAAGCCGTGCTGGAGCCGGTGAACGTCGGTGGGGTGACGATCTCCAGAGCCACCCTCCACAACGATGACTACATAAAAGAGAAGGGCGTCCTCATCGGGGATACGGTGATTGTCGAGCGGGCGGGCGACGTGATACCGCAGGTGGCGAGGGCCGTTACCGAAGACCGCGACGGCTCGGAGCGTGAGTTCTCGATGCCGGGCCGTTGCCCGGTCTGCGGGGAGCCGCTTTCGAGGCCGGAGGGTGAGGCCGTCTTGCGCTGCGTGAACGCGAGCTGCCCGGCTCAGGCTCTGGAACACATCATCCACTTCGTCGCGAAGACCGCGATGGACATAGACGGTCTCGGGGAGAAGCTCGCCAAACGTCTTTTTGACCTCGGCCTGATAAAAGACGTCTCCGGCATCTACGACCTCGAAGCCGGGGAGCTCGAGCCGCTCGAAGGTTTCGGAGAGAAGAGCGCGCAGAACCTTATCCGCTCTATCGAGAAGAGTAGGTTTCAGCCCTTCGACCGGGTTCTGTTCGCGCTCGGGGTGCGACACGTCGGGGCGGTGACGGCGCGGCTCGTCGCGGAGCGTTTCTCCGGCGACGACCTGCTCTCGGGCGTTACGGTCGAAGAGTTGTCGGAGATAGACGGGATCGGGGAGATCGTAGCCCGCGCCGTCGTGGAATACTTCGCCATCGAGGAGAACCGTGACCTCGTCGGGCGGCTGAAGGAGCGCGGCCTGGACTTCCGGGGGATTTCATCCGGCGCTTCGGAGGGGCCGCTTGCCGGAAAGAAGTTCGTTATAACCGGGACGCTCTCGCAACCGAGGAGCGCGTTTCAGGCGGAGATCAAAGCCGCCGGAGGCACCGTCGTCTCGTCGGTGAGCAAGAAGACGGACTACGTGCTCGCGGGCGAGGAGGCCGGCTCGAAGCTCAAGAAGGCGAACAAGCTCGGTGTCGCAGTGCTGGACGAGGCGGCCTTTCAGGAGCTTCTCTCCTGAACTACGCTCTGAAACTGCTCGGTCGTATCTCGTGGCTCGAAGGCCTGAAGAGCGGGCTTCGGACGGCCTGGCGGCTCGGTGTGATCATCTTCCCCGTAACGCTCGTGTTCTCGGTGCTGCGCTATACACCGGTTTTCGACGCGGCTATCTCCGGCCTCGCTCCGGTGATGGGGCTTTTCGGGCTGCCGGGCGAGGCCGCCGTACCGCTCGTCCTCGGAAATCTGCTGAACCTGTACGCCGCTATCGGGGCGATGCTCGCGATGGATTTGACGGTGAAGCAGGTTTTTATCCTCGCGCTGATGCTCTCGTTCTCGCACGGGCTGCCCGTCGAGAGCGCGGTCTGCAAGCGCATCGGGGCCGGGTTCTGGAAGGTTACTGGCTTTCGCATCGCGCTCTCGCTCGTCGCCGGGTTACTCGTGAACCTGGCCTGGCAGGGCGGCTCGGAGCAGGCTAGCTACGGACTGGTCGCCCCGGCTGTCAGCGAGCCGGAGGGTTGGATAGAGATAGTTTATTCTGCGTTCATCTCGGCGTTTACGGGGGTTTTGCAGATAGCGGCCATCGTCATCGCCGTGATGTTCGTTATCCA
>JBPCNU010000082.1:0-3320 GCA_051000975.1 Rubrobacter sp. | reverse complement strand
AGACCGCCGAGGAACCCGGCCCCGATCTCGTTCGCGATCAAACCACCGACGATCCCCGGCGCGATGCCCGGCCGGTCGGCCATCGCGTAGGCGATAAACCCGGCGAGGATCGGCACGAGCATGCTGAACGCCGTCGAGCCGATCTTGAAGATGAGCGCGGGAACCGAGAAGTCCGTGTACACGTCGGAGTTCGTCACGTTGACTGTATCCCCGAGCGCGAACGCTAGGGCGATCAAGATACCGCCCGCCACGACGAACGGGATCATATAGCTGACGCCCGTCATGAGCCAGCGTCGGACCTCGGCCCCCTTACTGGTCCCGCTACCACTCGCGAGAAGGTCGTCGTCCTCTTCTTCTGTTCCAACGCTCCCGGCAGCCCCCGCTGCGGCGACGCCGGACTTGTTCTGGGCGGCTTTCTCGGCCCGCTCGACTACTTCACCGGGGTGGTCTATCGCCTCGCGCAGCTTGACTTCGACCTTCGGCTTGCCGTCGAAGCGGCCTCGCTCCGAGACGTTCGCGTCGGTGGCGAAGATGATGGCGTCAGCGTCCCGGATCGTCTCCGGCGAGACGAACTCTGCGCCCATCGCGCCGTGGATCTCGACCTCTATCTCGTGGCCCTTGTCTCTGGCGGCCTGCTCTATCGCCTCGGCGGCCATCGCGCTGTGCGCGATCCCGGTCGGGCAGGCGGTTACTCCTACAAATTTCATTGCTGCTTCTCCCTTCCCTGCTTTCCTGCTTACCCCTTGCCTCCCCTTCAGCCTTTGCTTTCCTAGAGTTGCACCTCCCGACGCAGGAGGTCCATCACTTCTTCGGGGGAGTTGGCTTCCCGAAGCGAGTTCCTGAAGTCCTCGTGGATGAGCTTCCGGGCGAGGCGTGAGAGGATCTTGACATGCAGGTTATTCTCGCCCTCCGGCGCGGCGATGAGGAAGATGAGGTCGGCCCGCTCGTCGCCGTACTGTATCGGCTCGGGCGTCCTCCCGAACGCGACCGCCGGCTCCTTCACCCCGCTGGACTTGGCGTGGGGAATCGCTATCCCCATCTCCATCCCGGTCCCGCCGGTCTCCTCCTCGCGGGCGCGGGCGGCCTGTACGTAGGCGTCCTTATCCGAGAGCCGTCCGTCCCGATCGAGCAACTCCGCGAGGGCGTCGATCGCCCCAAAGTTATCCGTAATGTCCAGGTCGAGCGCGACCAGGTTGGCGTTGGTTATGTCGTCTATGCTCGGCATATCTCTCCTCCTCGTTCGCCTGCGTTTCTCTGTGTTGACCTTTGTTTTTATGATGTTCTCTTGCCTGTACCGCGATGCGCTTTCCCCGAGGTTCTTCGGTTGCCTCCTGTCTCGCCTACGTCTTCAACACCACGGCCTCATCCTTCAGGATCCTCTCCGGGTCCACCGATTCGCTGACGATGACCTCGCCCGTCCGCAGGTCTTCCGGCGTCGGGCCTCCGGTGCCGGGGATCTTCGCCGCCGCCGCTCCCCACGCCACGCCCCACACGAGAGCCTCAAGCCCTGCTCCGCCACCGGCCAGGAATCCGGAGAGCAGCGAATCCCCCGCCCCGACGGTACTTCTGGGGGTGAAAGAGGGGGTCTCCGCGTGGTACACGCCGCTCGCCTCCGAGAGGATCGCACCATCCGGCCCGAGCGAAACCAGCACTCTGGCGACGCCCATCTCCCGGACCTCGTCCGCCGCCTCGACCACGTCCCCGAAGGTCGTGAGTGTCCGCCCGACGAGTTCCGCGAGCTCCTCGTGGTTGGGCTTGACCACGTCCGGCCCGGCTTTCAAAGCCTCGGCGAACGGTTCGCCGCTCGTGTCTACGGCGACGCAGCATCCAGCCTGCTTCGCGAGGGCGATGAGCCTCGGGTATACGCCCGGGTCGAAGCCGGGCGGGATGCTCCCGCAGAGGGCGAGCCACCTCGCACCTTCAGCCGAGCGCACCGTCTCCTCGACGAGCAGTTCGACCTCGGCGGGCGAGAGGGCCGGACCGGGGGCGTTGACCTTCGTTACGACCCCGCCCGGCTCTACGATGCTCAGGTTCATCCTGACGCTCTCACGGATCGGCACCCGAACGACCTCGTAATCCGAGAGCAGAGACGTGAACCGCTCCCCGTCGGTCATCCCGACCGGGAAGACGGCTCTGGACGCTACGCCATTCCTCGTGAGATTCCTCGTTACGTTGACTCCCTTGCCGCCGGCCTCGACGGTTACGTTCTCGGCCCGCTGCACCGCCCCCACCGCGAGGTCGTCCACCCGGTACGTGAGGTCGAGGCTGGGGTTCGGGGTCAGGGTTACGATGGTCATGCTCGCACCACCTCCGGTCCGGCTTCTTCGTAGACGGCGGCTTCATCCTCGCTGAGCCCAGCGTCCGTGATGATCGTATCTATATCTTCGAGCCCTGCGAAGCGCACGAAATGCTCCTCACCGAACTTCGTGTGGTCCGAGATCAAAACGACCCTTCTCGCCGCCGAGACCATCGTCCTCTTTACGGTCGCCTCCGCAACATCCGGGGTGGTTAGACCTTGCTCCAGGGTGATGCCGTTTGCCGCTAGGAAGGCGACGTCCGGGCTGAGGTTCTTGATGAAGCTCGTCGCGGGCTCTCCGACCGACGCGAGCGTTCGTCCCCTGACTCGCCCGCCGGTGAGATAGAGCGTGACCGCCGAGTTGGCCGCGAGCGTACTCGCGACGGGGATGGAGTTGGTGACGACGGTAAGCTCACGGTCGGTCGGGAGCATCGAGGCGAGCATCCCGGTAGTCGTCCCGGCGTCCAGCAGGACCGAACCATGCTCCGGCAGATAATCGAGGGCCGCGCTCGCTATGCGTCGCTTCTCCTCGACCATCGCCCCGAGCCGCTCGGAGACTTCACGTTCCAGCAGGCTCTCCAACGGAACCGCCCCACCGTGCGTCCGGCGCAGCATCCCCCGCCGCTCCAGATGTGTGAGGTCCCGCCTGACCGTCTCCGGCGTTACCCCGAGCTCTATAGCAAGAACCCCGACCTCCACCCGGCCCTCGACCCTGGCACTCTCCACTATGACCCGCTGGCGCTCCTCCGCGTACATCACCCTCCTCCTTCGGGTCCCCACCCGATCCCAGCCCGTTTCATCGTCCCTGCTGGCTTACTTTTCCCAAATCCGTTTGTTTTTGCTTCTGCTCTTATTATATCCGTTTATTTTTGTTTCGGCAAGAGTTATTTTGAATATTTTTGTTTTATCCGCTTTTCCGGTCACGAACGGGTATCTCCGGGGGTAAAGCAACGCGGGGCGGCGGACGTGATGGGTCTCCGGGCAGTTGTGGAATTGTTGCGGAGTTGTTGTGTATCCAACGCGC
>JBPCNU010000081.1:0-8835 GCA_051000975.1 Rubrobacter sp. | reverse complement strand
CGTCCTCGACGAGCCGTACATCCTGCTGGTCGACCGTAAGATTTCGAGCCTTCGGGACATTCTGCCGCTTCTGAACGAGTTGATGGGCCAGAATAGACCGCTCCTCATAGTCTGTGAAGACCTCGAGGGAGAGGCTCTGACGACCGTCATAACGAATCAGTTGCGCGGGACGTTCAAGGTAGCGGCGATTCGCGGCCCTGGCTTCGGAGAACGGCGCAGGCGTCAACTGGAGGACATCGCCATCCTGACCGGGGGCCTGGTAGTTACCGACGAGCTGGGCACGAGCCTGGAAGACATCAAGCTCGCGGAGCTTGGGCGTGCGCGACGGGTCGTCGTCACGAAAGATGACACGACTATCGTAGACGGCTACGGAGAGGAGGAGAAGATCCGGGGTAGGCTCGCTCAGATCAAGGGCGAACTGGAGCAGGTCGCAGGGGAGTTCGACCGCGAGAAGCTTCAGTAGCGTCTCGCCAAGCTGGCAGGGGGCATCGCCGTCATCAAGGTCGGGGCCGCCACCGAGGTGGAACTCAAGGAGAAGAAGCACCGCGTCGAGGACGCTCTCTCGGCGACTCGGGCGGCTCTGGAAGAAGGTATCGTGCCGGGAGGCGGGGTAGCACTCCTGCACGCCCAGGAGAGCGTAAACGGGCTGGTCCACGATCTGGAGGGTGACGAGCGGACGGGGGCAAGAATAGTCGCCCGCGCGCTGGAGGAGCCGCTGCGCCAGATCTCGTACAACGCCGGGGCCGATGGGTCCATCGTCGTGGATAAGGTGCGTTCCCAGGAGAGCAGGACCAGGGGCTTCAACGCGCTCACCGGAGAGTACGAAGACCTGGTCGAGGCCGGGGTTATAGACCCGGCTATGGTGACGAGGAGCGCCTTGCAGAACGCCGTCTCCATCGGCGGGCTCATCGTCACCACTGAGGTCATCGTAGCCGAACCACTACCGGACACAGGCGGCGCGTCGGAGGTGCTCCGCAGGGGTATGAACATGGATTTCTGATCCTTCGGATCGGAAGACAACGAATCTCGGTAGAAGATACACAAGGGCGGTGTCTCCATGAAGCCGCCCTCGGACAGAGGAGGAGCGCATGGAACAATCATCGGTGTTATCGGACTGGGTTGGATACGGGGTGTTTGTCACCTACACGTCTGGCCCCGACCTGGACCCGAACGAACCCAACAAGCTGGTCCGGGGACAGGCGGAGGCCGTAACCGCCTCGTTCTTGCTGGAACGCTGTACGGACTATGGTGTGGAGGTCAAGCGTGGCGACAGCCCGACCATCTTCATGTCGTGGGGAGCGATCATGTACATCCAGGGACCGCCGCCGGATGTCAGGGCTCAGATAGACAAGCAGACCTCCAACAAAGGGACGTACGCCTCGATGAACTAGCCTAGCTCTTCACCGAGCCGAGGATATCCTGTAGTCCCTGCTTCGCGTCGGCGAAGAGCATCATCGTATTCTCGGTATCGTAGAAGAGCGGATTGTCAACGCCCGCGAAGCCGGGGCTGAGGCTCCTCTTCACGAAGATAACCCGTTTCGCGCTCTCCACGTCGAGGACCGGCATACCGCTTATGGGGGTGTCCTGGTCCGGGTCGTTGGCCGCCGGGTTGACCACGTCGTTCGCCCCGACGATTATCACGGCGTCCGTGTCCTCGAACTCCGGGTTGATGTCTTCGAGATCGTAGAGCTTGTCGTAGGAGACTCCGGCTTCGGTGAGAAGCACGTTCATGTGGCCTGGCATCCTGCCTGCGACCGGGTGTATCCCGAAGAGGACTTCCTTGCCCTGCTTCTCCAGAGTGTCGGTAAGCTCTCGCATGGCCTGTTGAGCCTGCGCGACGGCAAGACCGTAGCCCGGCACGACGATTATCTTCTGCGCCTCTTCCGAGAGATACTCCCCGACCGCCTCCGGCGAGACATCGTTGACGGGTCGCTCCTCGCCATCATCGCTCTTCTTCTTAGTGCCGGAGGCCGCGATACCGGCGAAGATGATCTTACCAAGAGGCCGTCCGAGCGCACCGCTCATCAGGCGCGTCAGAATGGTACCCGATGCTCCTACGAGGGTTCCGGCGATGATAAGGATGTAGTTGTCGAGCACGAAGCCCGAGGCCGCCGCTGCAAGCCCGGTAAAGGCGTTCAGCAGTGAGATGACGATGGGCATATCCGCCCCACCGATCGGGATGACCAGCAACACCCCGAGCAGAGCCGCAGCCCCCAGAACGCAAACTACAGAGGCGACCGGCGAGAGGAACGGCAATATAGCCCCTCCCGAAAAGGCGTTCGCCGCCAGAACGAGGATGCCGACGAACAGCACGGCGTTCACGACCTGTTGTAGCGGGAACGTAACCGAACCGGTGAACGCGACCTCCTGTAGTTTCAGGAACGCCACGACGCTCCCCATGAAGCTCACGGAGCCGACAAGGACGGTGAGCGGGACGGTTATGTCCGCGACGAGGCTCGCCTCTCCGCCTGCCTGGAAATGATAGAACTCGGAGAGTGCGATGAGCGCGGCGGCTCCGCCACCGACACCGTTGTAGGCCGCGACCATCTGCGGCATCGCCGTCATCTGAACCCGCTGCGCCGAGAGAGCGCCGAGGCCGCCTCCGACCGCGACGGCTATCCCGATGAGCAGAAGGCTCTGAAAGTCTATGACGAAGAGGGTGGCGATTACTGCAAGGATCATCCCGAAGGCGGCGATGGTGTTGCCGGAGCGGGCGGTTTCGGGTCTTCTCAGACGGCGGATGCCGAGGATGAAGAGCGCGGCTGAGACGAGATAGGCGAAGAAAGTCAGGGAAGCGTCCAGCTGCATTTCAGCTCCTCCTCTTCACGCGCTTGACCGGTGGGCGAAACATCCCGAGCATCCGGTTCGTCACCCAGAACCCGCCGACCACGTTCAAAGCTCCGAAGAAGACCGCCAGAAAACCGACTGCCTTCACCCAGAAAGGGCCGTCCTGAGCGACCGTGATCATACCCCCGACGAGGATGATGCCGTGTATTGCGTTCGTCGCGCTCATCAGCGGCGTGTGCAGGAGGTTCGGGACACGCGATATCAGCTCGAAGCCCAGGAAAGCGGCGAGACCGAGTACCGCGAGCTGTGTCAGAAGGTCCACGTCTAGTTCGCCTCTTTCTTCTTGTTCGCCGCAGAGGAGAGTGCATCTCTCGTGCGTTCGTCGCGGATCTCGCCCTCGTGAGCGAGACACGTCTTGTCCATGATCTCATCCTCGAAGTCCAGCGCGAGCCTAGGCCCGGAGTCGTCGTCGCCCTCATCGTGGCCCTTATCATCATCGTCGGGCTTTTCGGTGAGGTGGTTTATGAGGTTCGCCATGTTTCTGGAGAGGAGCTGGCTGGCGTGTATCGGCAGTCGGCTCGGCAAATTCACCGGCCCGATGACCTCCACTAGTTCGTGGCTTATGGTCTCTCCGGCCTTCGTGAGCTCGCAGTTCCCGCCGCTCTCCGCCGCGAGGTCCACGACTATCGAGCCGGGCTTCATGCTCTCGACCATCGCCTTGTCCACGAGTACCGGGGCCTTCCTCCCCGGAACGAGCGCGGTGGTTATGACGATGTCCATCTCCGGTAGCCGGCGGCGGATCAACTCTTGGTCCCGGTCGAGCTTCTCCTTCGACCAGCCTTCGTCTTCTTCCTCTCCTTCATCCTCTTCCTCCTCACCCTCAACGATGTACCTGTCGCGGGGCGGCTCGGCGTAGGAGTGGAAGCCAAGCTTCGTCATCAGCTTCGCGAAGCCTTCCGGTTCGTACTCGGTGTACTCGTCCTGTTCCTCGGAGTCGTCCTTTGCGTCGTCGGAGTCCAGAAAGGTCGCCCCGAGGGAGCCTGCCTGATCCTTGGTCTCCGGGCGGATGTCGTAGGCGAAGACTTCCGCTCCGAGGCGGTTCATCACGGCTATCGCCTGCAAGCCCGCGACCGCGACCCCGAAGACCATCACCTTCGCCGCCTTTGTCGTTCCTGCCGCGCTCGATAGCATCGGGACGTAACGCCCGAGCGAATCAGCCGCGAGGATAGCGGTCTTGTACCCGGCTATAGAACCCATCGAACTGAGCGCGTCCATCGCCTGCGCAACGCTCGTACGGGGCATTGCCTCGTTCGAGAAGACGGTTACACCCGCCTCAGCCAGCTTCTCAACCGTCTCGGGGAAGGTCGGACCGTTCAGGAAGCAGATCAGAGCCTGCCCCTCGTGCATCAGCTCTATCTCTTCGTCGGTTGGCCTCGCCACCTTGATTATGAGGTCTGATCCGGAGTACACGTCGGACGCCCCCTCGGCAATTTTTCCTCCGGCTTCTTTGTAGGCTTCATCGGGGTTGTAGTCTCGGCCCGCGCCGGATTCTATGAGAACCTCAAAGCCCTGTTTGGACAACTTCTGGACGGTCTCCGGCACGAGGCCGACCCGTCTTTCTCCGTCTGAGATCTCCTTCGGAACACCTATTTTCATGGGCTCAGTATACGTAGGAAGATTTTTTTACGCTACACCGCGCACGGGCATTTACGCTACACCGCGCACGGGCATTTTGAAATAGTGCCTCGAATTGCCCTTCACTACCCCAAGTGTTGCTGAAATGTAACCATGATTGTGTAGCATATAGTCGAATTCGCGAAATAGTTTTGAAGATGGCGAGGGAGAACCTCCATTTGAAGGTCTACAAGAGCAACCGTTTCGGCCTCGGAGCACTCGGTCGTACGCCTCAGAAACCACCCAGGCCTACGCAACCTTCGAGGTCGTCGGAACGCTCGAAGAACCCTTCCCGCCGGGAACGATTCGACACCGCGCTCCGCTCGAAGAAGAAAGGTGCGAACCCGTCTCCGAAAACCACCGGACGCAGCAAGGGGAGGCGACCGCTTGCGACGCTCCTGAGCGTGGTCATGGTTCTGGCAGGGCTTGGGGTCGTTGGTTATTCGGTCTTCGGCGGGTCGGTTGTCGGGATCGTCAACTCCTTCGTCAACCCCGTCGAGGTGCCGCAGGAAACGGAGATGACGCTTACGGTACCGAAGCTCTCGCGGGTCGAGGATGACCCGGTCTATACCGCCGCCGCCTCGGATACCGCTACGCTCGATGCCGGTGCGACACACGTTGAGGGGACGGGCTTCCCGTGGGATCAGGAAGCGAACGTCTATATTGCGGCCCACCGGCTCGGCTACGCCGGAACGGAGAGCTTCCTCCAGTTCTACGACCTGAACAAGCTACGGAACGGGGATGAGATATTCCTCACCGACGCAAACGGTAACGAATACACCTACACGGTCTTCAACAAGATGCGCGTCGACCCGACCGACGCTCACGTCCTCGATGCGACCCCCGGCAAGAACATCGTCAGCCTCCAGACCTGTACCCTACCCGACTACTCACAGCGCCTCATAGTCCAGGGCGAACTCACGAGCGTCGCCTAGCAAACACGGTGAGATGAATCAAACGGGTACAAACGGGGGGTGGTCTGCCATATGACCGTCCCCCTCGATGCTGTGGCGAGTCTTGTGCTGGGTTCCTAGCGTCTTCTGGAGGAGCCGCCGGAACCTCCGCCCCCGAACTTGTCCCTCACGAACTTCTCGGCCTTCTCGAAGAAGCCCTTCTCCTGGGCCTTGTCTATCAGCTTGTCTATCGTGCCTTTCTCACTATCGTTGCCGCTACCGGTGCGGTCGGTGGAGGTGCGATCCGTCGAGTTCTGACTGTCCCGGCTTCCGGTGCTGCTACCCCCGGTTCGGCCGCTATCTGACTCTGACCGACCCAGCCTCTGCCGGCGTTCATCGTTGCGATCCATCGAAAGACTCCTTTCGTATCGCGTCGCTGTCGTGACGCTATACGAGGTGTTTTACCATCCGCTATACCGGACGAAACTGATCCCGACCCCTACCAGGTCATCTGAAGTCCGCTGCGAGCTTCTTTACGGGCCTGCCTTCCGCGAGATGCTCCCGTACTATCTCCGGCACATCGTCCTCCGTGAGACCGACGTACCAGGTTCCCTCCGGGTAGACGATGGCGTTCGGCCCATGCTTGCACAACCCAAGACACTCGACCGCATCGAGGCGAACCTCCCGGCGTAACCCGGCGTCCTTTACCTCGTCCTTTACAGCCTTTCTGACGTCCTTCGAGCCGCGCTTCTTGCAACTACCTCCAGAACACATCAAGACGTGTGACTCGTAGCCACGCACCTTCACCTGCTTCGCCGCCGACTTCGTTGAGGATCTCGTTCCCTTCGACAAGGAGCCGCTCCATTTCTGATCCGAGGTGCTTCGCTCTGGCCGGGACCTTCATGAACTCTCAGCTAAATGATACTAGTTCCCGGTTGCAAAATACAGCATTTAGCGGCGGTGCGGCGGTGTGAGGGTTATCATTCAGGAGAGATTCACTGATTCTGGACGGAGGAATTCTTGGGCAGGCTTTCGGTAATAGACGTCGGGTCGAACACCATCCACCTTCTCGTTGGCGAAGTGACAAAGAAGGGAGTTCTCCCGGTAACGGGGGAGAAGGTCTCGGCGCGGCTTGGAAGTGGGGTCGAGAAGACCGGGAGCATAGACTCCGAGCGGCTAGAACTTGCGGTACGGGCGATAGCACTCTTTGCCCGGATCGCCGCTCTAAACGGTGCCGAGGAGCCGGAGATACTCGCTACGAGCGCGGTCAGGGACGCGAAGAACGGACAGGATCTCGCGCGGCGGGTCGAGGCGGAGACGGGGCTTTCGATGCGCCTGATAAGCGGTGAGGAGGAGGCGGTACTCGGCTTCAAGGGGGCGGTTTCGGCGGTCGGGGATCCCTGGGAGGGTCCGGCTCTGGTCGTGGACCTCGGCGGTGGCTCGGCCCAGTTCATACTCGGTGAAGCGTCGGCGGGGCCGCTCATGCAGATCTCGCTCCCGCTCGGCTCCAACCGCACGACGGAGCGATTCATCGAGAACGATCCGCCGAAGAAAAAAGAACTCAAGGCGTTGGACGACCACGTAAAAGAGATGCTCCCGGACTGGCAGATCGTGCAGAACGTACCCGTTATTGCGGTTGGTGGCTCGGCGCGGGCGATCTTGAAGCTCACTTCGGACAAGCTCACCGCCGAGCGGCTCAGGACGCTTGCGGACGAGTTGCGCGAGATAAAGTCGGCGGAGCTTGCCCGCGATCACGGCCTCGCGCCCGAAAGGGCGAGGGTGGTGCCTGCCGCGGTAACGACGCTCGCGGCGGTGCTGGAGCATTTCGGGCGAGAAGAGTTGAACGTCGTTCGTGGCGGGCTTCGGGAGGGAACCCTCATCTCCCTCTCCGAACGCTCCGAGGGAGGAGAGTAATGACCGAGACGCAGGCGAAGAAGCCGGACCTCTCGGCTTCTGCACTCTACATAAACCGGGAGTTGTCGTGGCTTCAGTTCAACGACCGGGTGCTGACGCAGGCCACCGACGAACGGCATCCTCTTTTGGAGCGGGCGAGGTTCATCTCGATCTCCGAGACGAATCTGGACGAGTTTTTCATGATCCGGGTCGCAGGGCTTCAGCAGCAGGTCGCTTCAGAGCTTCCGAATCCCGGCGTTGACGGCATGACCCCGGAGGAGCAACTCGCTCGCATCCACGAACATTCTCTTGAGTTCTTCAAGGAACAGCGACGCGTCCTCGGTAAAATCCTCGAAGAACTCGAGGGCGAAGGTATTCGCATAATCCCCTACAAAAAGCTCCGGGCCGCCGAGAAGCGTGAGCTTCGGGCACGGTTCGCCAGCGACGTGCTGCCTGTCCTGACCCCGCTCGCGATAGACCCGGCGCACCCGTTCCCGCACATCTCGAACCTCTCCTTGAACCTGCTCGTGGTCATCGAAGACCGGGGGCGCAACGTGATGGCGCGGGTGAAGGTTCCGACGACCATCGAGCGTTTCATGCGGCTGCCGGAGGATGAGTCGGAGACGGCGGACGGATCGAGGGCCGAGGTTCGTCTGGTGCGGATAGAAGAGGTCATCGCCGCCAACCTCGACGAACTCTTCTCCGGCAAGGAGGTCGCGGCCAGCTACGTCTTTCAGGTAACGAGGAACGCCGACTACGTTATAGAGGAGGACGAAGCCTCCGACCTCCTGCAGGTTATAGAGGATGAAATCGCGGGTCGCTGGTTCGGCCAGAGCGTGCGGCTGATGGTGACGGAGGCGATGCCGGAGTATCTGTGCAGCTGGCTCGCCCGCAACCTCCAGATAGACCCCGGCTCGGTCTACTCCGTGCCGGAGCCGCTCGGGCTCGCGGACATCGAAGCCCTGACGCACCTCGACCGCTCCGACCTCCTCTATCCGCCGTTCACCCCGCGCATCCCGCCCGAGATTCGCAACTATCGCTCTATCACCCGCGCCGTGAGGCAGGGCGACATCCTCCTTTATCACCCTTACGAGTCGTTCGCTCCGGTCGTCGAGTTCGTGCGGGCGTCGTCGTCGGACCCGGATGTGCTTGCTATAAAGCAGACCCTCTACCGCGTCGGGTCGAACTCCCCGATAGTCGAGGCGCTCTCTGAGGCCCGCGACGAACAGACACAGGTGGCGGTGCTGGTGGAACTCAAGGCCCGCTTCGACGAGCAGCCGAACATCGGGTGGGCCAAGAAGCTCGAGTCACAGGGCGTTCACGTCGCCTACGGGCTCGTCGGCCTGAAGACCCACACGAAGCTCTGCCTTGTCGTTCGACGTGAAGGGGAGAGCCTCCGACGGTACATCCACCTCGGGACAGGGAACTACAACCCCGGAACGGCCCGCATCTACACCGACTTCTCGTACTTTACCGATGACCAGGAGCTCGCCGAGGACGTATCGGACCTCTTCAACCACTTGACAGGGTATTCCGAGCAGGAGGAGTACCAGAGCCTTATCGTCGCGCCGCACGGGATGCGTGAGGG
>JBPCNU010000080.1:0-11333 GCA_051000975.1 Rubrobacter sp. | reverse complement strand
CGCGGCCCGGCGGCCTCCTCAACAGCAGCATCATCTCCCGGTAGGCGACGGCGTGCTTGGAGAGGTCGTCGAAGATGATGAGCGCGGCCTGACCCTGCTCCATGAAGTACTCGCCGATGGCCGAACCGGAGTACGGGGCGAGGTACTGCAGAGTCGCCGACTGCGACGCCGAGGCGTTGATGATCGTCGTGTACTCCATCGCTCCGGCCTCTTCCAGCGAGGCGTACACCCCGGCGACGGAAGAATCCTTCTGACCGATAGCGACGTAGATGCACTTCACGTCCTGGTCGGCCTGGTTGATGATCGTGTCGAGAGCGATGGAGGTCTTGCCCGTCTTGCGGTCTCCGATGATGAGCTCGCGCTGTCCACGACCTATCGGTGTCGTGGCGTCTATCGCCTTGATGCCGGTCTGGAGCGGCTCCTTCACCGGCTGACGCTTGATGATGCCCGGCGCAATGACCTCGACCGGACGGTCGCCATCGGACTTGATCTCACCCTTGCCGTCCATCGGCGCGCCGAGCGCGTCTATGACTCGACCGAGAACGCCTTCACCGACCGGGATGCTCGCCAGACGCTCCGTGCGCCTCACAATGTTCCCCTCGCGGATATGCGTATCGTCCCCGCCGATGATCACCCCGACGTTGTCCTCTTCGAGGTTGAGCGCGAGGCCCATGATCTTGTTCCCCCGCGCGTCCTCGAACTCCAGCATCTCCTGGTACGCGACGTTTGCGAGGCCGTGGACGCGGGCGATGCCGTCCCCGACCTCCAGAACCTGCCCGACCTCCTCGGTGCGAACGCGGTTCTCGTAGTCAGTAATTGCGCCCTTCAGGATGGAGGAAATCTCCTCCGGCCTCAGCCTACCCACTAGTTGACGCTCCTCTCTAACATCTCTTCCCGGAGGCTCTGCATCCGCCCCCGAACGCTTCCGTCGAACATGGTCCCGCCGAACCGGAAGACCGCGCCGCCCAGAAGTTCCGGGTTGACGCTCGTCTCCAGCACGACTTCCTTACCTTCCAGCATCCCCGCGAGCCGCTCTTCCAGCTTTTTCCGCGACTCGTCGGAGAGTTCTACAGCGGCCGTTACCTGCACCTCGACCTTGCCGAGGTGCTCTTTTACGAGCTCCTCGTAGCGCAGCACGATCTCGTGCAGCGACTCTGCCCGGTCGTTGTCGGAGAGTACCTTCAGGAAGTTCCTCGCCGAGTCGGTCATATCCCCGGCGAGCGAGTCTAAAGCCTTCCTGCGCTGCGACTCAGCGACCTGTGCGCCGTAGAAGAAGAGCCGAAGTTCCTCGTTCTCGATGACGGCGTTATCGAAGTCGTGTACATCGTCGAGCGTCTTTTCGAGTTCGTCACGCTCTTTGGCGGCCCCGAAGAGCGCCTGCGCGTAGGTAGAGACCGCGCTCAAGCGGACGACCGGCTTCCGCTGCCCGACCTGCGGTGTACCCGTGTGCCACCCTCGGGGTTGTCCCCGTCGGAGTTATCCCCGTCGGAGCCGCCCCCGCCGTTTGAGTTGGAGGATTCGAGGTCGTTGAGCGCTTCCTCGATGAGACGGTCGTGTTCTTCGCGGTCGAGCTTACGGTTGATGACCTGCCCGGTTGCGGCGAGGACCATGTCCGCGACCTCGCCCCTTATCTGCTGCAGGGTGCTTTCGCGTTCGCGGGTGATCTCCTCCCGAGCGCGGGAGATGATCTTGTCACCTTCTTCGCGGGCTTCCTGCTTGGTGCGAGCGCGCTGGGCCTCGGCCTGCTTGCGGGACTCGTCGAGAATGCGCCGCGACTCGCCCCGAGCCTCGTCCATCTGACGGCGGTACTCCGCAAGGAGTTCCTGCGCCTCCGAACGCGTCTTGCGAGCCTCTTCTATAGCGTTCTCGATCTGGGACTGCCGATTCTGGATCATATCCCGAAGCGGCGGGTACACGTACCTGATCAGGAGAAACAGCAGTATCGCGAACGTTACTACTTCCCAGAAGATCAGGCTCGTATTGAATAAGTCGAAAATTCCTGTCTCGTCGCCCATGCTCCTCCTCGGTTCTTCAGGCCTCTTTGACTACGATCCCTAGAAGATCCCGAGACCAATGAGCAGTGCGAACGAGAGGCCGAACAGAGCCTGCGCCTCTACGAGACCGATCCCGACGAAGAGCCACGTCTGCGACATCGCGAACGCCTCCGGCTGGCGGTGAATCGAAGCTATCGTCTGCCCGAAGAGGTAGCCCATCCCGATGCCCGAACCGATTACCGCCGTACCCGCTGCCACCCCGAAGCCCACGAGTCTCAAGCCCTCGACGCTCTGCTGAAGGAGTATCGCCAGGTTCATCACAGTTGCCAGAATTTCCATTTACTCTCTCCTGTCTCTCTTCTACTGCTTTTCATTGCCTGTTGCCAATTACTGCTGTTTACGCCCACCCGCTACATGCGGGCGTCGTTGAACATTCGTTTGTGCATCTCCCCGTAGGAATCCGCGCCCCCCCCCCGCTAGTGCTCGGCCTTGTACATCGAGAGCTCAATGTAGATCTGGGTCAGTATAGCGAAGATGTATGCCTGCAAGACCGCAACGAAGACCTCGAAACCATACATTGCAAGACCCAGGGGAACCGACACTACAGCCATCCCGACCCCGAAGTACAGGATGAAGCTGAGGAAGATGTAGATGAGAAGGTGCCCGGCGAGCATGTTCGCATAAAGCCGCATCGCGAGCGTCAGAGGCTTCGACAACTCCGAGATCCACTCGATCACGAACATGAACGGAACCATAATAGGCTTCACCGGCATGTTTGGCGGCACGAACGCCGCTACATACCGACCCGCACCGTTGCTCTTGACGCCCTGATACTGCGCCAGAATGAAGGTCATCAGGGCCAGCACCAGTGTGAACGAGATGCTGCTCGTAACGGGAAAGCTGTTCGGGACCAGGCCAATGAGGTTCAGCGTCAGGATGAAGATGAAGAGGCTCAGGGTATACGGGAACCACTTCTTGCCCTCCTCCCCCATCAGGCCGCCGAGGCTGTTACGACCGAAGCCGTATATCTCCTCGACCAGCACCTGGTATGCCCCCGGCCTTGTCTTCAAGGCTCGGCTCCCGATAAACATTATAAGGAAGGTAACGATTGCTCCGATCCAGAGGAACACCACCGCCTTCGTTATCGAGATATCCAGCCCGAAGAGCGAGAGGTTCACGTAGGCGTGCTGCCCCGCCTCCCAGGTGTGGATGATCTCACTCCGCAACTCCTCCGGATTCAACTAACCCTCCGTTCTATTTGTCCTGCACCACCAACGATAACTTCCGACGTTTCCTGCTCGTTTGCTTCTACTCCGCTTGCATCTGTCTGGCTCAGAAAACCGGACTGGCTCATGAAACGCTGCGTCTCTACAAGCACGATGATGCTCTCTACCACGTAGACGAGGACCAGCCCGCCCAGCATCGGTAACACCGGAAACCACCCGGCGAAGACCGGCACCAGGACCGCCGCCGCCGCGAGGAGTATCCGCCCGACGTAGACCCCGGCACCGATCAGAAACTTCAGCTGCGACGTCTTCCCCAGTATCAGCGCCACCGTTACCCCGATAGAGGCAAAGGTGAGCAGTCCGACGAAGACCCCGTAGACGAAAGACACGACCCCGGCCCAGCCGAGGTAGTAGGCGACGACCACAGCTACCGGGAGCGAAACAGCCACCATCACCGCTGCTCCCCTGACGGCCATCAGGATGGGCTGACTCACTAGGTGATCAACCCCCGCCCAACTCCTTCAGCTTCACGAACAAGTAGTACAGAGCCGCCGCGAAACCAACTACGATCCCGAGCAGAAGAAAGAGCGGCGTGGTCCCGGCGAACCGATCCACAAAGTACCCACCTACAGTGAAGAGGCAGATCACGAACACGAAAGCGAAACCCAACCCCGCGAAACGTGTGTACCTTCCGTCCAAGATTCCCCTGCGAAACTCGACTCTCTCACTACTCTGCACGTAAAAGATCATACCCTAACAACCAGATTGTTGCTTACGGTTCCAAGCTACTGACCCACGGGTTTTATAAAGTTCCGATCAAGTTTAATCTGCTTTTAATCAACCGACCGCGAAACGCCTCCGAAATGGCTCCGAAATGGCTCCAAGCCGCAGCTAGCTCCTTTTTATTTCTCTTCGTAGCGAATTACGGTGAGGCCGCCTTCCTCGGCGAGATCCATCGCGAGCGGGTCCGGGTATCCGCCTTCGTAGTAGACCTCGACTATACCGGCGTTCAGGATCATCTTCGTACACACGAGACACGGCTGATGGGTACAGTAGATCGTCGAACCTCTCACGGATACCCCGTGATACGCAGCCTGTATTATTGCGTTCTGCTCCGCATGCAGCGTCCGCTGACAACTCTCTCGTCCGTCTACGATGCGTATGAGACATCCCACGTCCTCGCAGTGCGGCATCCCGGCCGGACTCCCGTTGTAGCCGGTCGTGAGTATCCGCTTGTCTCGGACGATGACCGCCCCGACGGCGAGCCTCGGACACGTCGAGCGGGTTGCGACCTCGCGTGCGATCCTCATGAAGTATTCGTCCCACGACGGACGCGGCTTCTTCCCTACTTCCTGCCTAGAGCGTCCCATACAACCTGTCCCCCGCGTCTCCCAGACCAGGCACGATGAAGGCGTTGTCGTCCAACTCCGGATCTAGCGCCCCGGAATAGAAATGTACCTCGGGATGCTCGGCGCATACCCGCTTCACCCCCGGCGCGGCGGCGACCGCGTGGATGCACGATATCCACGTCGCCCCTTCTTCTTTCAACTTGGTGAGCGTCGCAGACAAGCTCCCGCCCGTCGCGAGCATCGGGTCCAGCACGACGACGAGGTAATCGGAGATGTTCTTCGGCAGGTTGACGTAATACTCCACGGGCTGGGCGGTTTCCTCGTCGCGCTGGAGGCCCATGAACCCGACCGTCGCCTTCGGCAGCAGGGCCAGCGAGCCATCCAGCATCCCGAGCCCCGCCCGAAGCACCGGCACGAGACAGACCGGGGCGGATATCTCCTCGACAGTCGTGCTGACGAGCGGTGTGCTCAGGTTTATCTCACGGGTCGGCATCCGGTTCGTAGCCGCCGCTACGAGTATGAGCGCAAGCTCTTTCATAGCCTGTCGGAACTCCGGCGTCGGCGTCCGTGCGTCCCTGAGAACCGCCAGCTTGTGGCGGCTCAGGGGGTCATCAACGAGGTGAAAGTTTTCGGGTGTCGAAACGCCGCTAGGCATAGAGCGGGAAGGCGTCGGTGAGGGTCGTCACCCGGTCGCGGAGCCCGGCCGTCTCGCCGCGCGTGGTCTTGGCGATGATGTCGGCTATCTCACGCATCTCGTCCGTGCCCATTCCCCGCGTCGTCATGGCCGGAGTGCCAAGCCTGACCCCGCTCGTTACCATCGGGCCTTCGGGGTCGTCCGGGACCATGTTCTTGTTGCAAGTAACCCCGACCTCTTCGAGGCTGTGTTCGAGGTCCGTTCCGGTCATTCCCGTCCCTCGCAGGTCGACGAGCATCATGTGGTTGTCCGTGCCGCCACTGACGAGGTTCACCCCACCTTCGAGCAACCCTTCGGACATGTCCTTCGCGTTGCTCACTATCTGCTGCGCGTACTCCCGAAACTCCGGCTGCAAAGCCTCCCCAAACGCGACGGCCTTCCCCGCGATGGCGTGCATCAACGGTCCGCCCTGCATCCCCGGAAATACCCGGCTGTTGATCTTCTTTGCGAACTCCTCGCGGCAGAGGATCATCCCTCCCCGCGCCCCACGAAGGGTCTTGTGCGTGGTCGTGGTGACGATCTCACAGTGAGGTACAGGTGAAGGGTGCACGTCCGCCGCGACGAGGCCTGCAATGTGGGCCATGTCCGTCATGAACATCGCCCCGGCTTCGTCCGCTATCTCCCGGAACTTGTCGAACTCGATGATGCGCGGGTACGCCGAAGCTCCGGCGACGATGAGCTTCGGACGCTCCCTTAGGGCGATGTCGCGAACTTGGTCATAGTCTATGTAGCCGTTTGCGTCCACACCGTACTGGGAGAAGTCGTAGAGTCTGCCGCTGAAGTTCAGCTTCATGCCGTGCGTGAGGTGTCCCCCGGCGGCGAGATCCATCGCAAGAACCTTGTCGCCCGGCTCGATGAGGGCGGAGTAAGCGGCCTCGTTGGCCTGCGCCCCGGCGTGAGGCTGGACGTTGACGTGGTCCGCGCCGAAGAGTTCCTTCGCCCGCTCGATGGCAAGAGCCTCGACCTTGTCTACCTCGTCACAGCCACCGTAGTAACGCTTGCCGGGATAGCACTCAGCGTACTTGTTCGTCAGCACCGAGCCTTGAGCCGCGAGAACGGCAGGCGAAGTGAAGTTCTCGCTTGCGATCAACTCGATGGTCGTGCGCTGGCGTTCGAGTTCTCCGTCCAGCGCACTCTGAACCTCGGAATCAACGACTTCGGTGTAAGGGCCGATCATGGCTAAGACCTCCATTGTCCCGAAACGTGAACGCTCCGAACGCTCCGCCCCGTTCGATTGACTACTTCGTAACACATTCTCAAACGTCCAGAGTATAACCACGCCTTCAGACGCCCTCAAATGAGGCCGCTTACTGCGCCAACAACTCTCGCAGACGCTCCTCGTCGAGCCTCCCGGAGGCCCGAATGATACGCGGTTCATTCCGCGATACATCCACGACCGCCGATGCCTCTCCACTACCCGGCTCCCCGGCCACGATGACATCAACGGCTTCGAGGATCTCCCGTTCCACACCACCGAGAGCACGCGGAGCCTCCCCTCCAGAGATGTTCGCGCTCGTCGCATAGAGCGGTCCACCGTAAGACTCCAGCAAGCTCCTCACCGTCCCCAGTGGAACCCTCAACCCGATATTCAAGCCATTTTCATTGGACTTGACAATGAGGGTCAGGGAGCCGGGCCAGAAGCTGGCTGCGAGCTTTCGTGCGGCGGGGCTGACGTTGTTCGTCAGGGAGAGAGCTTCTTCGGTACTGCGGCAGAGAAGAGCGACGGGTTTGCTCGCGTCGCGGGCCTTGATCTCATACACCTTCGAGAGTCCTTCTTCGGTGCAGACCAGCCCGACCACCGTTTCAGTCGGTACCAGGACGACCCCGCCATCCTGCAACGCCCGGACAGCATCGGTTACGCTTCCGAAGTTGGTCTTCATCCGCCCCACTTGAGTATCACGGCCCGAACGCTCCCGGCGAGATCGCAATATGTATCAGTCGGTTTGAAGCCCGCCTCCTCGCCGAGGCGCACCACGTCTTCGGCCTGACCGTCCCCGATCTCCAGAATGACATCTGCGGTCGGTTTCAGGAGAGGCTTGACTTCATCGAAGATGCGACGGTAGAAGCCGAGGCCGTCCAGACCACCATCGAGTGCTAGCGATGGATCCCAGTCCCGCACCTCCGGTTCGAGTCCAGCGAGTGTCTCCCGCTCGATGTAGGGCGGGTTGGAAACCAGCACGTCTACGCTACCTTCGAGTCCGGCCAGACCGTGCCCCAGGTCGGAGCGGTGGAGAGTTATGGTTACGCAGTTTTTCCTGGCGTTGTGCCGGGCAGCTTCGAGGGCGGCCTCGCTGATATCGGAGGCGTGTACGTCGCAGGTGGGCCGTTCCTGGGAGATGGAGATGGCGATGGCCCCGGTTCCGGTTCCGAGATCGAGGACCCGGCACGGGCCTTCTCTACGATCTATGACCTGCAGAGCCGCTTCTACCACGCTCTCGGTGTCGGGGCGCGGGATGAGGGTTGCCTCCACGAGTTCCAGTTCCAGGTTTCGGAAGTAAGCGCGTCCGAGAATGCGCTGGACGGGTTCGCGGTCGAGGCGGCGAGAGATCATGGCCCGGTAATCCGAGATTTGTTCATCCCTCAGCGGAGCTTTGTGAAACGGGATCTCCCCCCGCCGGATGCCGAGCAACTCGGAGAGCAGGACTTCGGCAGAGGCTTGCGGCTCCGGGACCCTGGCCTCTCGGAGAAGCCTGGTTGCTTCGTGCATCGCCTCGCGGGCGTTCGTGAGGCTGACTTTCACCGGGCTAGTTGGACGCCTCGGCGGCGCTGGCTTCGGCGGCGAGTTTGTCCGCGCGCTCGGCGGCTGAGAGTGCATTGGTGAACTCGTCGAGGTTGCCGCCGAAAGTCGCCTCCATGTTGTGGGACGTGAGGTTGATGCGGTGGTCGGTGATGCGCCCCTGCGGAAAATTGTAGGTTCGGATCTTCGCCGAACGGTCGCCCGAACCCACCTGAGCCAACCGCATCGCACCTTCTTCTTTGGCCCGCTCCATCATCTCACGCTCCAGCAGGCGGGATTTGAGGATCTTCATGGCCTGCTCCTTGTTCTGAAGCTGCGACTTCTCGTTCTGGCACGTTACGACGAGTCCGGTCGGCTTGTGCGTTATGCGAACCGCCGAGTCCGTTGTGTTCACGCTCTGACCACCCGGCCCGCTCGAACGATATACGTCTATCTCGAGGTCGCCCTGATTCACCTCTACTTCAACGTCTTCGGCCTCCGGCAGTACGGCAACGGTCGCGGTAGAGGTGTGGATGCGCCCCTGAGACTCGGTCTTCGGGACGCGCCGGACGCGGTGGGTTCCACCTTCATGCTTGTAGAACGAAAAGGCCCGGTCGCCTTCGACCTCCATAACGACTTCCTTGTAGCCGCCCATCTCCGCCGGGCTGGATGACAAGACGTTGTGCTTGAATCCGAGACGGTCGGCATAGCGCGAGTACATCTCGTGGAGTTCAGAGGCGAAGAGCGCGGCCTCGTCACCACCCGCTCCGGCCCTTATCTCGACTATCACGTCCTTGTCGTCGTTCGGGTCGCGGTCTATCAGCTCCGTCCGGATCTCCTCGGCAAGCTCGTCCGAGCGAGCCTCTGCCTGACGCGCTTCCTCAGCGTAGAACTCTCGCTCCTCCGCTCCATCCGCGCTCGGGATGAGTTCCTTAGCCTCGGCGGCTTCGGTGAGCGCGTCGAGGTACGCCTGAGAGAGGTCGGCCCCCTTCTTCATCCGTCCGTGTTCCTTCGCCACGTCGCGGTAGTGGTTCTGGTCGTCGAAGATAGCCGGGTCGCAGAGTTCCTGAGTCAGCGCGTCGTAGCGCGAGAGCGTCTCCGTTGCGAGTTTGTGTACCTGTACGTCCATCTTCTATCTACCTGAACCCTTCAGATGTTTCGTGTTGGCCAGATCAGCCGGAGCATTGCGATCGCTTCGTCTTGCGGGTGATTCCTTCGTTTCATTTCGTTTCGGAGCGTCAGATCACGAGCTTCGCCGAAGCGTCTTCCCGGATCCTCGCCGACTCTTCCAGCGAGAGAACCTTCTTCAAGGACGCCATCGCCACCTCGACCATCTCGTCGTCTGGCTCGCGGGTGGTCAGCCTCTGCAACTGCAGGCCCGGCCACGTCATCGCCCGCACTACCCGGCTGTCCTGGTGAAGCGCGCTCCACATGATGAACTCGAAGCCGAGCCCGGCGACGAGCGGGATAACGATGACGCGGCTCACCACCATGTACAGCCAGCCTTCGACCCCGAGCAGCGAGAACACGAGAACAGAGAGGATCAGCACATACAAGATGAAGCTCGTGCCGCACCGGACGTGCGTCGTGTCGAGATGGCGAGCGTTCTTCGGTATCAGTTCGTCGCCCGCCTCGTAGACCTTGATCGCCTTGTGCTCCGCCCCGTGATACCCGAAAAACCGCTTTATATCTCGGCTGACTGCAGTGATGGTAACGATGTAGGCCATGAAGATCGCGATGCGGACAGTGCCCTCTATGACGTTGAAGAGGAGCGGGTGCTCTACCTGCCCCCCGACGAGATACCCGACCCCCTTTACCGCGAGCACCGGAGCGACCAGGAATAACCCGACTCCCAGCACCATCGCGAAGAGGAACGTAACGGCGATCTCCTTCTTGGAGAAATCCTCCTCTTCCTCACCAAGCGCGACGTTCGTAGAGAGCGTCAACGCCTTCATACCGAGAGCGAGCGTCTCAGCCAGCGAGACGAAGCCCCGAACCACCGGCAGTCGCAAGACAGAACTCTTCTTCGTCACCGAACGAAACGGCTCGGCCCGCACGTCCAGGTCGCCGGTCGGCGTCCTGACCGCCATCCCCCAGAAATTGGGAGAGCGCATCAGGACGCCCTCCATGATCGCCTGCCCGCCGACCTTCACAGAGAAAAGAGCCTTAGCTGCTCTGCTGGCGAGCCTTGCGGCGGTTCTCGAACCTCTGGACCCGACCGCCCGTGTCCACGATGCGCTGACGCCCCGTGTAGAACGGGTGGCTCGCACTCGAGATATCGAGCTCCACGAGCGGGTACGTGTTACCGTCCTCCCACTCGACCGTCCGGCTCGTCTCAACCGTCGAGCGCGTAACGATAGCGAAGTCCGCGCTGCTGTCGCGGAAAACTACTGGCCTGTACTCCGGATGAATATCCTTCTTCATGCTTCTACCTCCATTTGTCTCACTTGTCTTACTCTCTTGTGTCCGTCTGATCCAGCCTGATTCGCGACGATAGATTCTACTCCAAAACCAGACCGGAACATGAAAATGGCCGCTCCGAACAGAAACGGCCACTCGAAGATGCTTCGCTACGTGACGCGCTGGAGCTCGCGCAGGAACTCGGGGTTGGTCTTCGTCTCCTTGAGCTTCTGGATAAGGAGTTCTATCTTCTGACCCGTATCTAGAGCGTTCAGAATGCTCCTGACCTGCCAGACCCGCTGCGCCTCGGAGGCCTCCATAAGCAGTTCCTCGCGCCGCGTGGACGATTCCTCGATGTTGATGGCCGGGTAGATACGGCGGTTCGCGAGCTTCCGGTCGAGGTGGATCTCCATGTTCCCCGTACCCTTGAACTCTTCGAAAATCACTTCATCCATCCGGCTGCCCGTCTCGACGAGCGCGCTCGCGAGTATCGTGAGAGAGCCGCCGAACTCAATGTTTCTGGCCGCGCCGAAGAACTTCTTCGGCGGGTAGAGCGCGGCGGAGTCGACGCCACCGGAGAGAATTCGTCCCGAAGCCGGGGCCGCAAGGTTATATGCGCGAGCGAGGCGGGTGATGGAGTCGAGGATCACGACCACGTCCCGACCGTCTTCGACGAGCCTCCGCACCCGCTCCAGAAGAAGCTCCGCGACCGCGATGTGAT
Source organism: Rubrobacter sp. (assembly GCA_051000975.1). Classification (GTDB taxonomy): domain Bacteria; phylum Actinomycetota; class Rubrobacteria; order Rubrobacterales; family Rubrobacteraceae; genus Rubrobacter. Next base: position 233 of record JBPCNU010000080.1, on the reverse strand, counting down.
TGTCTGCGGGCTGGTCGAAGGTAGAGGCAACGACCGTCGCCCCTTCGACGCTCCGCTCCCAGTCCGTAACTTCTTCTGGCCGCTCGTCGGCGAGCAGCACGAAGAGTTCGGCCTCCGGGTAGTTGGCGGCGATGGACTGGGCGATCTGCTTCAGGATGGTCGTCTTACCGGCCTTAGGCGGTGCGGCTATCAGGCCGCGTTGCCCCTTGCCTATCGGAGCGACGAGGTCTATG
>JBPCNU010000079.1:0-21436 GCA_051000975.1 Rubrobacter sp. | reverse complement strand
ATGTCTTTTTACGCCCTGAACCTCTTCGACCTGGCGAACAACGACCTCTACAAGCAGTACTCTAAGCGTTCCGTCGCCGCCGTCCAGAAGCATGGTGGAAAGGTCATCTCTCTGGGTAAACTCGCGGGTTCTGCGGAGTCGGACGGGACGGAGCCCCGGCGAGTCATGGTCCTCGTCGAGTGGCCGGACAGGGAAGCCTTCGACGCCTTCGTCGCCGACCCGGATCACGAAGACCTCCATCCGCTTCGCGAGGGCGGCACGGAGAATTATCTCTGGTGGCTGTACGAAAGCCTGGAAGACCTGCGCCCGATCTTCGAGGATCAGGGAGTCTGAAAAAAAGCGCAGTAGCATCGTTTTGCTTGCGTAGAGCGAAGCGCATTGGCGAGTCGAAGCGTGGCTCAGCTACTTTTAAGGGCCACTGCCCGTCATTGCGGTCGTTACACTCGCTCGGCCCGGACGATGAGGCGGCCCGTGTCGGGGCTCGAATACATCAGTTCGGGGCCGAGGGTCGTCCAGTCGTCGACGGTTTCGGTGCAGGTCTGGAGGGTTACGATGTCCCTGCCCGCTATCGGTTCCGTCACCCACACGTCCGTCGGTTCGACGGCGAAGACCTCGAAGACCCGGTAGGTGTAGCGGTTGCCGTTTGCGTCTTCGAGGATCACCTCGTCACCATTCTTCATCTTCGGGAGGTCGAGGAACTGGTAGTAGCTCTCGGTCCCGGCGTAGCCGATGCGGTGGCCGGAGATGTAGGTGTTGGCGTTCTCCTGCCAGGGGAAGCCGGTCTCGGGGATCTTGATCGCCCCGGCGTCCAACGCCTCCGCCGAGTCGTCATCCTCGACGGTATTTCCGTACAGCCCGAGCTTCGGAACCGTTAGGGAGAGCGTCTTGTCTGCGGGAACCTCGCTGCTCATCGTATCCGTACCGGCGACCACCGGAGCCGTAGAGAGCAGCGGTGGCTCGACCCTCGCGAAGGCCGCGTTCGCCTGCCCCCCGTTGCCGAGCCCGAGCCCCGGAACCACGAAGGACGAGATCGCGATCACAACGACGCCGAAGGCGAGCATCATCGCGAGGGCCGCCGCTCGCCGCCTGCGGTAGACCGTCTTGCGGCTGGCGTGTGACTTCGAGCGTCGCGGGTTCTGCCGGGAGCGCACCGGACGCGAACGATGCCTGGACCCGCCACGCTTACTCTCGTCAGCTCGCCCGGCTGGCCGCTCGGAAGGCTGTGCCGTCGGCGTCGCGGTGGCCGTGCTAGTCGTGTTGATCTCGAACTCCGAAGTCCAGGGCATGGCAAGGATTCTAGCCGATCCGCAGGCTTCGGGCCCGCGAACCATTTATGTATCGAGCGTTGGCGCGGGTCGGGCGGCCTCTGTAGTATCTTCGGGGTGATGCGAGAGAGGGGGAGAGGTAAGGGATGAGCAGACTGAACAGCCGCACCGACCCACGCTCCGAGATCTTCGGGGCGAACTACGAGGCAAACCTCGCTCTCATTGAGGAGTTGAGATCCGCGACGAAAGATGCGCATCTCGGCGGCGGAGCGAAGGCCCGAGCTCGTCACGAGGGACGCGGGAAGCTCCTCGTCCGCGACCGCGTGGAACGCCTTCTGGACCCCGGCACGGCCTTTCTCGAACTCTCGCCGCTCGCCGCGAACGGGATGTACGACGGGAAGGTCAACTCAGCCGGGATCATTACGGGCCTCGGGCGCGTCTCGGGTCTGGAGGTGATGGTCGTCGCGAACGACGCGACGGTCAAGGGCGGCACTTACTACCCGATGACCGTCAAGAAGCACCTGAGAGCGCAGGAAATCGCCGAACAGAACCACCTGCCGTGCGTTTACCTCGTCGATTCCGGTGGGGCGTTCCTGCCCCTGCAGGACGAGGTCTTCCCCGACCGGAACCACTTCGGAAGGATTTTCTACAACCAGGCGCGGATGTCGTCCAAAGGCATCCCGCAAGCCGCGGCGGTGATGGGGAGCTGCACGGCCGGCGGGGCATACGTCCCGGCGATGAGCGACGAGGTCGTGATATGATAGTCAGGGAGCAGGGAACTATATTCCTGGGTGGCCCGCCGCTAGTCAAGGCTGCGACGGGTGAGGTCGTATCGGCTGAGGATCTCGGCGGGGCGGACGTTCATACCCGGCTCTCCGGCGTCGCGGATCACCTCGCCGAGAACGACGAACACGCCCTCGCTCTCGTCCGGCAGATCATCTCGAACCTCAACCGCCCGAAGCAAATCCCCTGGCCCGTCGCCGAGTCGGAAGAGCCACTCCATGATCCGTCCGAGCTGTACGGCGTCGTCCCGGCGGACTACCGGACGGGCTACGATGTGCGCGAGGTCATAGCCCGCATCGTGGACGGGAGCCGCCTCGATGAGTTCAAGTCGCGGTTCGGGGAGACGCTCGTCTGCGGGTTCGCTCGCATCTTCGGGCATCCGGTCGGGGTTATAGCGAACAACGGCATCCTGTTCAGCGAGAGCGCGCAGAAGGGGGCCCACTTCATCGAACTCTGCTGCAGCCGGGGCATCCCGCTCGTCTTCCTCCAGAACATCACGGGCTTCATGGTCGGGCGGGAGTACGAGGCGGGCGGCATCGCCAAGGACGGTGCGAAGCTCGTTATCGCCGTCGCCAGCGCGAACGTCCCGAAGTTCACGGTCATCATCGGCGGCAGTTTCGGCGCGGGGAACTACGGCATGTGCGGCCGGGCCTACTCGCCGCGTTTCCTGTGGATGTGGCCGAACGCCCGCATCTCCGTCATGGGCGGGACGCAGGCGGCGAACGTCCTCCTGACCGTTCAGGAGGAAAATCTGGCACGGGAAGGGAAGTCGCTCACCGAGGAGGAGCGGGACGAGTTCCGTGCGCCCATCCTCGAAAAATACGAGGCGGAGGGGAACCCGTACTACTCGACGGCGCGTCTCTGGGACGACGGGGTGATAGACCCGGCGGACACGCGCATGACGCTCGCGCTCGGTCTCTCCGCCGCCGCGAACGCACCCTTGCAGGAGACGAAGTTCGGGGTGTTCAGGATGTGATGGGGCGTTCGGAGGTCGTTTCGTGAAGATAGAGTTTCTCGGGACTGGCGGGGCCGTAAGCATCCCGCGTCCTCTATGCGGTTGTCGGGTCTGTGTGGAGGCGCGGGAGCTCGGCGTGCCGTACAGTCGGGGTGGGCCGAGCGTCTTCGTCCACGGGCCGGACGTTCTCATAGACACCCCGGAGGAGGCCCGCGATGAGTTGAATCGCTCGCAGGTTACGAACATAAACGCCTGTCTGTACTCGCACTGGCATCCGGATCACGTCATGGGCAGGCGCGTCTTCGAGTCGCTGAACTGGGACCTCCGAAACTGGCCGCCTGATAGCCGCCGCACCGATGTCTTCCTGCCGGGCCGCGTCGGGCGCGACTTCCGCGAACGGCTGGGCTCCTGGGAACACTTCGAGTTCCTGGAATACCTTCGCCTGGTGAACGTCGTAGAAGTGCCGGAGGGCGAGACGATACGGGTCGCCGAGACGACCATAACCCCGTTCCCGCTCGCCGAGTCGTTCGTCTACGCTTTCCTCTTCGAGCGCGAAGACAAGCGGGTTCTGATAGCACCGGACGAGGTTCAGGGCTGGGAGCCGCCGGGCTGGGTCGGGCGGCTAGACCTCGCCATCTTGCCCATGGGGATAGCCGGGGAACATCCGCTCACCGGGGAGCGGAACATGTCGGAGGACCACCCGATACTCCGCTACGAGGCGAGCTTCGAGGAGGTGCTCGAAATAACCGCGAAGCTGAACGCGAAGCGCACCATCCTGACGCACGTCGCCGAGATGAATGGCCTCTCGTACGATGACCTGACGATGCTGGCGGGTAAGCTGGAGTCTCGCGGCGTCAGCGTCGAGTTCGCTTACGACACGATGATGGTGGACGTTTAGCTTCGATCGGCCGTCAGAGCGAAGACCGGGCTTACCGGCCTCACCGGCCTGTAGACTAGGGAACCACCGCTCTCGTAGAGGTCATAACGTTCGAGGTCGTAGGTCTCGTACATCTCTTCGGTGATGCTGATGGCGAGCTGGTGGAACGCACCCCGGGCCGCCGCCACCGCGTGCGGGCGGCTCTCCCAGAGGCAGAACGACAGGCAGAACCGGTCCCGCTCTACGTCGCCCTGAAAGTAGTGCAGGAACCCTTCGGAACCGCGTGCCTCGTGGTGGGCGAGGTCGTCGAACGAGACGAGACGCTCAACGTCTGCGTCCTCGCGCCTGACGGATCTAAAGACGACCAGATAAGCCCGAAAGCCCTTGATGACCCCGACTATCTCATCCCAGTTGAAGCCATACCGGATCGGGACCGTAGCGTAATCCTCTCGCATCGGGGCCAGACCTTCAAAGCTCCCGACGCTCGTAGTCGTCTCTCCGCGCCTACCCGAGGGTTCGTTCTCGATCTCAAGACCTTTCGATTATTGTCGCTGCAGGATTTATTAGCAGTATATATAACATGGAATGAGGTCGGGATCGGAGGTCTATATACTGCGGCATTACTGCGTGTGGTCGAGGGCGAAGATTTGAGGAGGGGCTGTGATCCAGAAACTGCTCGTTGCTAACCGGGGTGAGATCGCATGCAGGGTCTTCCGGGCCTGCCGTGATCTTGGCATCACCGCCGTCGCCGTCTACTCGGAGGCCGATGTCGGCGCGCTGCACGTCCGCGAAGCCGACGAGGCTTACCATATCGGAGATGCTCTCGCCTCGGAGAGCTACCTGAACGTGGCTAACATCGTCGCGGCCGTCCACGACTCCGGGGCCGATGCCGTGCATCCCGGCTACGGGTTCCTCTCCGAGAGCGCGGCCTTCGCAAGAGCGGTCGAGGAGGCCGGGGCTGTGTGGGTCGGGCCGACGCCGGAGGCGATGGAAGCCGTCGGGTTGAAGGTCCGGGCGAAGGAGCTTGCAGGGCGTGCCGGGGTTCCGACCATCCCCGGCTACGACGGCGAGGAGCAGTCCGAGGAGCGGCTCTCCGAGGAGGCGGAGCGCATCGGCTACCCGGCGCTGGTCAAGGCGAGCGCAGGCGGCGGCGGGCGCGGGATGCGCGAGGTGCGTCAGGCCAGAGACCTCCCCGAAGCCGTGAGGAGCGCGAGGCGTGAGGCAGAGGCTGCGTTCTCCGACGGGACGGTCTTCCTCGAAAAACTCGTCGAGCGGCCGAGGCACATCGAGGTTCAGGTCGTGGGCGACCATCACGGCAATCTCGTCCACCTCTACGAGCGGGAGTGTTCCATTCAGCGTCGCCACCAGAAGGTCATCGAGGAGGCTCCGTCGCCCGCGCTCCCGCCGGAGAAGCGTGCCGAGGTCTGCGCCGCCGCCGTCCGGCTTGCAAAGGAAGTTGGTTACACGAACGCCGGGACGGTCGAGTTCCTGCTCGCCGAGGACGGGGATTTCTACTTCCTCGAGATGAACGCGAGGCTTCAGGTGGAGCATCCCGTGACGGAGGCGGTAACGGGCCTCGACCTCGTGAAGTTACAACTCTCGGTCGCATCGGGGGAGGAACTGCTCATTTCGCAGGGTGAGATCAGCATCACCGGGGCGGCGATAGAGGCCCGCATCTACGCGGAGGATGAGAACGGTTATCCGGCGGGTGGGCGTCTTCTGGCCTTCGACCCCCCGGTTGGTTCGGGGATAAGGAACGACTCCGGGGTGGAGACGGGGGATGAGGTCTCGCTCTCCTACGATGCCATGATCTCCAAACTCATAGTCCACGCCCCCGACCGTAACGCCGCCGTTGGCAGGCTCGCCGCCGCTCTCGACAACTATACCGTCATCGGGACCGAGACGAACCTTCCGCTCCTCGGTCGTATCGCCTCGAGCCCGGCCTTCGCTGCCGGGGAGACGACCACGGATTTTCTTGAGTCTCAGGGGCTTGCCGGAGACCTCCGCACCGCCGACCCCGAGACCCTCGCTCTCGCCGCTGCAGCCGAGGGTTTGGTCGTGGGTTCGGGTGTGAGGTCGGAGGGCGACCCGTTCTGCGCCGGGGCGTGGCGGCAGCTCGGTTTGCACCGGTTCCTCTACGCCTCCGGTGAGGAGCGATGGAGCGTCGGTGTGGAGAAGACCCCGGGCGGTTTCGAGGTGTGGGTCACGGACGATGAGCCTTTCGAGATCGAAGCTCTCACTACGTCCGGCGAGCGGGCCTATCTGACGCTCGACGGGGCTCCGGCGCGAGTCGAGGTCGGGTGTGAGGCCGTTCTGGTGAGCTTCGACGGTACGAACGAGGAGGTGTACCGCGTTCCGCCGCCAAACGTAGAGGTCTGGGCCGGAGCCGGGGGTATGGCCGGGGCGGGGCTCCTCGCTCCGATGCCGGGGACCGTCGTAAACGTCCTCGTCGAGGAAGGCGAGGTGGTCGAGGGCGGGCAACTGCTCCTCGTTCTGGAGGCGATGAAGATGGAGCAGCCCGTCGTTGCGCCGCATGCGGGGGTAGTCGTAAGGCTGCCGTTCGGGGAGGGAGAGATGGTCTCCGGGGGCGAAGTACTCACCGAGATCGAGAAGGCGGAACAGCCCTCGGCTTGACCGGGCCAAACGGTACAGGTAAGGTTCAATCGGGCGTAGTGGAGAGCGATGAAATCCAGATGGCACTCTGGCGAGTGTCCGGTCAAGGGGAGCGTTCGGCGTATGGAAATCGAGGGTTCGCCCTTCGTAACTCTGGTGCATCAAACGGATGGAACTCCGGTCGTCAAGGCCTCGGGTGAGATAGATTTCCTGACCGCCGGGAGGTTCAAGGACGCTCTCTCGGACGCTATCTCCGTTACAGGAGGAGAAGGCACGAAGCTCATCGTCGCAGACCTAAGCGGGGTCGGCTTCATGGACTCCTGCGGGGTCAGCGCGCTGGCCGCCGCGACGAGGGAGTTCAGGAAAGCCGGCGGGAAGGTCAGGATAGTGACGAAGAATTCCCCGGTCGCCCGCACGTTCGGCATCACCGGGCTCTACTGGCTCTTCGATGTCTTCCCGGACGTGAACTCCGCCGCCGGGCGGGGTGTAGCATGAGTCGTTCGTGAACGGAGAGACCCCCACCGCCGGGAGACCGCTCCCGGACTTCTGCGGCGTCCTCGAAGGAATACCGGACCCCCTCAGTACTGCTCGACCGGGATTGGCGTTTCGTCTACCTGAACTCGGCCGCTGCGGAGGCTCTGGGCGGCGGTGAGTGGCTCGGCGAGAGCATCTGGGAGAACTTCCCGGCGGCGGTGGGTACGGAGTTGCAGGTGGCGTTACTCGGCGTGCCGCAGAGCGGCGAGCCGGTGGAGGTCATTCTGAGGCCGCAGGAATTCGGTCTCTCGACGGAGGCCTGGTTTCGTCTGCGGGCGTATCCGGTCGCTGAAGGGGTGGCGGTCATCGCCTGGGATGCGACGGAGATGCAGCGTATCGAGCGGGAGCGAGAGGAACTGCTCGACTCCTGCATCGAGGTCTCCCGCGCCTTGCAGAAGGCGCTTCTGCCGCCCGCGTTGCCGCAGATAATGAGGGTCGAGACCGGGGCCGAGTACGTGGCGGTCGGAGAGAGGCTCGAGGTCGGGGGGGACTTTTACGACGTCTTCGCCGTCGAGAACGGCGGCTGGGCGTTCGTGATCGGGGACGTTACCGGAAAAGGCCCGGAGGCGGCCTCGCTGACCTCGTTCGCCCGGTACACTATTCGGGCGGCGGCGATGCGTCTCAAGCAGCCCGAGAGGGTCCTCGGCGCGTTGAACGATGAGATCATCCGCCAGACCTCCGGCGAGCGGCTCTTCACCGCCGTCTACGGTGAGCTTGAGCCGGGGCAGGGGGGCGAGGACGAGAGGATGAAGATCAGGATCTCCTGTGCCGGACATCCGTCTCCGATGCTTCTGAGAGCCGGGGGTGAGGTCGAGTGGCTCCCGGAGACGGGCATGATCCTCGGTGAGGTCGAGGAGCCGAAGTTCTCTTCTTACGAGTTCACTTTAAGGCGGGGCGACGCCATTATCTTCTACACCGACGGTGTTACCGAGGCTCGCGACTCTTCTGGTCGGTTCTTCGGGGATGATTCGCTCCTCAAGACCATCTCCGGGTGTGCCGGACTCCCGGCTCCGAAGATCGCCGAGGAGATCAAAGACAAAGCCCTGAGCTTTCAGGGTGGACACGCCGCAGACGACATCGCTGTGCTGGTCGCCCGTATCCTGAAACCGAAATTCTCGAAGGCTCTTCCATCGTCCGGACAGTAGATCTCTGAACAAACAAGCTCATCCTCGAACACGGAAAACCTCCCGGACCTTCGGCAGCTTCGAAGGGAGGATAATCGCCTGATGAGCGTGGCGGGCCGGTTCGCTGAAACGCCCGAGTGTAGTTCCCAGTCTCGAAGCATATGCTACGCTTGAAGCCGGGAAAGAAAGGTCTTCTTCTGGAAGGCTTGAATACACAAAAGAAGGAGAGATGAAAAGTGACGCTCGAAGAATACAAGACGTTCCACGAACGCTCTATCGCCGACCGGGAAGACTTCTGGAGCGAGCAGGCGAAGCTCATAGACTGGCACCGGGACTTCGACGAGACCCTCGACTACTCGAAGCCGCCGTTTACCCGCTGGTTTGTCGGGGGCGAGACGAATCTCTGCTACAACATGCTCGACCGACATCTGGAAGAACGAGGGGATCAGGCCTCGATCGTCTACGTATCGAGCGAGACGGAGGAGAAGACCACTTACACGTATCGTCAGGTCTACGAAGAGGTCAACGCTCTTGCGGCTTCACTCGTTGAGCTGGGAGTTGCGAAGGGCGAGCGAGTCATCATCTACATGCCGATGATGCCGCAGGCTTTGTTTGCGATCATGGCCTGCGTCAGGCTCGGGGCGATTCACTCCGCCGTCTTCGGCGGGTTCGCGGCGGGCAGCCTCGCCAAGCGCATAGACGACGCGAAACCCCGCGTTATGATCACGACCGACGGAGGCATGCGTGGCGGGAACGTCGTCAAGTACAAGCCTCTCGTCGATGAGGCCTGTAACATCGCCGAATCCCCGCCCGAGAGCGTCATAATCTTCAATCGAGAGCTGGACGAAGAGATGTCCGTTACCGAGGGGCGCGACCTCGACTACGCCGAGTTACGAGAGAAGCACCTCGGAGAGGAAGTCCCGGTTACGTGGGTCGAGTCGAGCCACCCGAGCTACATCCTCTATACGAGCGGCACGACCGGAACCCCGAAGGGCGTTCAGCGGGACACGGGCGGTCACGCCGTCGCCCTCGCCGCGTCCATCGGGCAGGTCTTCGACGCAAAGCCGGGTGAGACGTTCTTCTGCGCCTCGGACGTGGGCTGGGTCGTCGGGCATTCGTACATCGTCTACGCGCCGCTCCTCATGGGCATGACGACGGTCGTCTACGAAGGTCTGCCCGTGCGCCCGGATGCGGGGGTGTGGTGGCGCATCGTGGAGGAGTACGGGGTGAGCACCATGTTCACTTCTCCGACCGCCATTCGCGCCTTGAAGAAGCAGGATCAGTCCTACATGACCAGGCACGACACGAGCAGCTTGCGGAAGCTCTACCTCGCCGGGGAGCCTCTCGACGAGCCGACTTCAAGGTGGGCTCAAGAGTCGCTGGGTGTCTCTGTCCGGGACAACTACTGGCAGACGGAGTCCGGATGGCCGATCCTCTCGGCCATGAACCCCGGCCTCGACGACGAACAGGTCGTGGCCGGTTCTGCCGGGTTCGCGTGCGCGGGCTACGACCTCCGCTTGATGCACGAGGAGACCGGAGAGGAAGTCGGGGCGGGCGAGCGCGGCATCCTCACTATAAAGGCTCCGCTCCCACCCGGTTTCATGTCGACGGTGTGGGGTGACGATAAGCGGTTCGTCGAGACGTACTTCTCCGAATTCTCCGGCGGCAACCTGTATTCGAGTTCTGACTGGGCCACGAAGGAAGAGGACGGACGCTTCTTCATCATGGGTCGGTCGGACGACGTAATAAACGTCGCCGGGCATCGGCTCGGCACGCGGGAGATCGAGGAAGCTATCTCGGATCACCCCGAGGTCGCGGAGACCGCAGTCGTCGGGGTGAAGGATGAGTACAAGGGTCAGGAGGTTCTCGCATACGCTATCCTGAAAGACCACGAAAAGGTCGAGTCCGAAGAAGGCCGCGCCGAGCTCGAGAAGTCCATCAAGGAGATAGTGGACGATAAACTCGGGAAGATAGCGCGCCCCAGGAACGTCGTCTTCGTGGACGCCCTGCCCAAGACGAGGAGCGGGAAGATGCTTCGCCGGTCCATTCAGGCCGTCGCCGAAGGCCGCGACCCCGGAGACCTCTCGATGCTAGAAGATCCGTCGGCCCTGGAAGGCATCCGCGAATCGGCTAAAGAACCGACTAAAGATTGAGCTAGAGCCTCACACTCGAAGGCCGGGTTTCCTTCGGGGAAAATAGAGGCGGTTCCGGGGGAGGTAGAGTGGCCTGGCCCGGCTCTTGACGAACACGACGAAGATGTCTTCGGCGGCCTGCGAGGGAGACCTTGTGAGGAGCGGAACGCGCTTCGGGAGAGGGGGACGATCTAATGCTAGACCCGCGTCTGGTTCCCGAGCCGAACGAACCCGTCCTGAACAAGCTCTTCGCCTCCGGGTTCTTCGGGACCGGGCTTTCGAGCGCGCTCGGCGGCGGGTGTGAACACCCTCGTGATCACCGGTGCCTCGACCAGCGGGTGTGTCCGAGCGACCGCAGTGGATGCCCTGCAGTACGGGTTCCGTCCGGTCGTCCCCCGGGAAGCCGTCGGAGATCGCAACCCGGAGGCCCACAAAGCAAACCTCTACGACCTCGATGCCAAATACGCAGACGTGGTCTCGACCGATGAGTGTGTGTCGTATCTGACCTCTTCGGAATAAACTTCGCAGCCGATCCGAGAAGATGCTGTTCAGCCTTGTGGCTCCCCCGCGGTCCAGGACGACGAATGCGAATAGCATGATCGGGCAAGGTGTCCGGCCACATCCACAGAGTCACGCGCGGAGCATACAGCACGCGGCTCTCTGAAACTTGATCGCCAACAAAGTTCGGGAGCCGGAGAAGCGCGAGGCACCGGGCCAAAAGGTGCAGACCGATCGCTACCTGTGGGCCATTTGGATCCCGAATATCCACCGAAGGCTTGCCTCCGGCCGTATCCACCGCTTTAATGGGCACATGGCAGAATCGAAAAACGCCGGTGAGATCCTGGAGGCAGTGGTCGAGGACGGGCGTGAGGAACTGGACCGGGCCTCGCTGGGCCTGGCCTTCAGCGGCCTGGCGGCGGGGCTCAACATCTCGTTCTCGGCGGTGGCCCTGGGGGTCGTCGGGGCCCTGACCGGCGGCGTGGGGCTCGCCGCGATACTGGCCTACCCTGTAGGCTTCATCATCGTCATTCTGGGCAGGGCGCAACTGTTCACGGAGAACACCGTCACCCCGGTGACCGTGGCGCTCACCGACCTGAGGAGCATACCGAACCTGCTGAGGCTCTGGGTGGTGGTCTTCGTTGCCAACATCCTCGGCACCATTATCTTCGCCGCCGCGATCGTCTACGGGCACCTCCTCGAACCCGCCGCTCTCGGCATCCTGTTCGAGGAGGTCGCTCACAAGGCGGAGTACGGTTTCGGAGAGGTGTTTTTGAGGGCCATCTTCGGCGGCTGGCTCGTGGCTCTGATCGCCTGGCTCGTGGCGGCCTCTCAGGACACTATCTCCCGGATCATCTTTATCTTTTTGCTGGCGGCTCTGATCCCGGCCGCGGGGCTCACACACTGCATCGCGGGCTCCTCGGAGTTCCTTATAAGCGTCTTCTCCGGTGAGCAGCCCTGGGCTGAGTACCTCGGTGGGTTCCTGCTGCCAACCACCCTTGGCAACACCGTCGGTGGGGTGATGTTGGTCTCGCTTCTCAACTATGGGCAGGTGCTGGGCTCCAAGGCGAAAACGGGCCTCTCAAACGTTACGGACAATCGGGACTAGAGTGGGGACCGCAGTTCTGAGCAGGCTCTTCGGAAGCTACAGTTTGTTTACAGATTGTTCTGTAGCTTTCGCTCGCCCGTACTGTGGCGGCTCGGTTACCTCGCGAGCGAGCCGCTGCGCCGCTCGTGGTCGAATCAAAGAAGGGCGTCAGCGTTCGTCATATGCTACGTGATTGGGTTTCTGACGGTCTGCTCGGTATACTCGGCGAGGAGCGGAACGCGCTTCGGAAGAGGGGAACGATCCAATGCCGAATCTAGTGCCGGATAGTTTGAAAAAGAAGATCAAACTAGTGGAAGTCGGACCGCGCGACGGCTTGCAGAACGAGGACGAAACGCTCTCGCCCAAGGTGCGGGCCGAGCTCTGTGACAGGCTCGCCGGAGCGGGCCTCTCCCGCATCGAGGCGGCGAGCTTCGTCAACCCGAAGCGCGTCCCACAAATGGCCGGGGCAGAGGAAGTCATGGTGGGCATTCATCACAATACGGGCGTCGTGTATGCGGGTCTCATCCTCAACGAGCGCGGCTACGAGCGGGCCGTTGCGGCGGGCGTAGGCGAAGTCCGCTACGCTTTCCCGCTCACCGACGAGTTTGCAAGACGCAACCAGAACACTACCGTCGAGGAAGGCATGGAACTTGCCGGTCGGCTGTGCGAGCTGGCTCGACGCGACGACATCCGTTACTCCGTAACGCTCTCGGCTGCGTTCGGGTGTCCGTTCGTGGGCCAGGTGAAGCCGGAGCGCGTCCTCGAAGTCGCCGGGAAGATAGCGGCCTCGGAGCCGGACGAGATCATCCTCGCCGACACCATCGGGGTCGGGGTACCGAGCCAGGTCAGAGAACTCGTCCGGGGGGTAAAGGAACTGGTATCCGAAGGCACGAAGGTCGGCTGCCACTTCCACGACACGCGCCACACTGGGATAGCCAACGCTATCGCCGCCGCCGAGAGTGGAGCGGAGGTGCTGGATGCCTCTATCGGCGGGACGGGGGGATGTCCGTTCGCGCCGAAAGCGACCGGCAATATCGCGACCGAAGACCTCGTCTACGCGTTACACGGCATGGGCTACGAGACCGGAGTGAACCTCGAAGCCCTCATAGAGTGCGCGAAGTGGATGAGCGAGCGACTGGGAAAAGAGCTCGCTGGCAGGGTATACAAGGCCGGGGCTTTCGCGCCGGTTGCGGGGTAATTCGCTTCCGGATCCACCGTCTTTTGGTTGGCGGTTCACCCCGGCGACGATCTCCCGCTCCATGCTTGGGGTAGTTACGGAGTGTCTTGGCCTCACACCGGGATGAAAGATACTCCGATTGTATGAAAGTGAAAGCTCTGGCTCAGACGTAGATCTTGTTCTCACGCCACGCACCGACGGCTGCGACAACCGAGTGGACGAACGGCGCGACGGTGACGACCGCCATGACCGGGTACAGCAGGAAGCCTACGAGAACGGAAGTCAGGGCTACGGCGACCGTCCATCCGACGGCGATCGTGATGAGCCAGAGCGTCTGATACACCACCGAGCGCAGCGCATGGCGGGCGACCATCGGGGAATCTTTCCTCTTTGCGAGCCAGATCACGAACGCTACTATCGGCCCCAGAAAGCCCGTGAACGTGTTGACGAAGGTGCTCAGGTGGGCCGCGACTGCCCAGAGCCGATCCCTCTCACTCGCTATAGCCCTCGGTGGCGGCTCGTAATATCCTCTCTCCATTACTCTCGTTCCTCTCTTATTTCCTCGGAGTTCGTTCGTCTGACGTTGCCTGCATAGTTGTATACCCAGATGTATACGCTCACAGGTGATTCGAGTTTCCGCATTAGGTAAGATATGAGGCTACAGACGAGCCGGGATAGGATTAATTAGCAAAGGAACATATAATGAGAGTGCAACTAGTACCCTCGACCTCTGTGAGGGGGACTCGGGCAGGGGAGTAGTCAGGTATTTCGAAAGGGGTAGATGGATGACAGAAGAGGCGCATGGTTCGGCCAATAATACGAAAACATCTGCGGACAGCCTAACGGTTACGGACAACCGGACGGGGAAGACGTATGAGGTTGGGATCGAAGAAGGCACTGTCAAGGCGATGGACTTTCGTCAGATGAAGGTGGATGAGGACGATTTCGGTCTGATGACCTATGATCCCGGCTTCACGAACACGGCGAACTGTCGCTCTTCCATAACCTACATCGACGGTGACGCCGGGGTTCTCGAACACCGGGGAATTCCAGTCGAGCAGCTCTGCGAGGAGTCCTCGTATCTGGAGGTTGCTTACCTTCTCATTCACGGACACCTGCCGAGCGAGGACGAGCTCTCGACGTGGATGTACGAGGTTACTCACCACACCTACATTCACGAGCACATGAAGGGCGTCCTTGACGGCTTCCAGCACGACGCTCACCCGATGGGGATAATGCAGGCCTCCGTCGCCGCGCTCTCGACGTTCTATCCGGGCGCGAAGGACATAGACAATGAGGAACAGCAGCACCTAGCCGCTGTCCGGCTTATCGCCAAGATGCCGACGATAGCGGCTTTTGCGTACCGCCACCGCCTCGGACTGCCTTACGTCTACCCGGACAACGAGCTATCGTATGCGGGTAACTTCCTTTCGATGCTCTTCAAGATGGCCGAGCCTAAATACGAGGTTGATCCTCGTCTCGAAAAGGCTCTCGACGTACTGTTTATCCTTCACGCCGACCACGAACAGAACTGTTCCACCTCGGCCGTCAGGATGACGGGCAGCTCGCGGGTCGATCCGTTCTCGGCGGTCGCAGCGGGTATCTCGGGGCTTTACGGACCGCTGCACGGTGGGGCGAACGTGGACGTGCTCAAGATGCTCAACCGCATCGGAAAGGTCGAGAACGTCCCCGACTTCCTCCAGCGAGTCAAGGACCGGGAAGAGAAGCTCATCGGCTTCGGACATCGGGTCTACAAGAACTACGACCCTCGCGCCCGGATAATCCGCAAGTACATAGACGATGTCTTCGAGGCGACGGGCAAGCAGAGCCCGCTCCTCGATGTGGCTATAGAGCTGGAGAAACGGGCCCTCGACGACGAGTACTTCACCAGTCGCAAGCTCTATCCCAACGTGGACTTCTACTCCGGCCTCATCTACGAGTCCATGAACATACCGACCGATGCGTTCACGGTCATGTTCGCCATCCCGAGGGCTGCGGGTTGGATCTCGCAGTGGACCGAGATGGTGCGCGACCCGGAACTCAAGATCGCCCGCCCGCGTCAGATCTACACCGGAGCGCGCGAGTCTGACTATGTCCCGATGGAGAAACGCTAGAGTTCGCAAGATCACCCTAGAGAAGGCAGCCGCCTCCGACCGAGTATTCGGTCCGGGGGCGGCTTTTATGTCAGAGACTCTGGTATCTCAGCCCGCTGCACCCCGTAGGCGAGTCAACCCTGAGTTGCTCTTTCGAAGACTGGCGAAAGTCGCATGAAGGCGTCGTCGAACCTGATTCCGATTCCAGGGCCAGCCTCAGCGAAGACCGCCGTGGTCTCCGGAAACTCTTCCAGGAAGCATCAATGAGAAAGCACCGATGGGCGGAAGAACTCACATAGAGCCCGGGTGAAGCGAATGAAGAGGTTCAACATCGGCGCTCTCTCGGATTACACGCCGTGTCCTATTTCCCTTGCTCCATCTCCAGGCAACTGAAACCGCAAAGGAAGCACAAACGAATGGATCGCGTCTCGCATCAGCCAGGCTTGCCGGGAGCGTCCTCGATCATCGCCCTGTATAAATCTTTATGCCGGATAAGGGCCTTTCTATAGACCTCGTGAGCTTCTGCGTCCGGCTCCACGATCCGAGCGTCGCCCGCCGGCAGAAATTTACCATCGCCCGAGCCGAGGTATCCGAGGGATTCCAGAGCGAGGAGGGCCGCACCCCGGCTTGAGGCTTCTTCGACTTGTGGAACCTCGATGGTTCGACCAAGCGTATCAGCCATGATCCCAACCCACGCGGAGGAGTTGATCAGCCCCCCGCCGCTCGCCACTATCCGGGCGTCCTCGGAGGATGTCCCGCTCATCTTCTCGGAGATCAAAGCGAACCTCAACGCGACGGATTCCATCGCAGCCCGCAGAACCTCTGCCGGTCCGGTAGCTATGGAGAGACCCGCGATGACGCCGTTGGATACGTCAGACCAGCCCGGACCACGCTCCCCGGAAAACAGCGATAGAAACGTCAAGCCGTGAGAGTCCGGCTTCATCCGGGCAGCCTGCAGTTCGACCTCTCTAGTCACCTTGAAGTTCTTCTCCACCCACCCGATCAAACCCCCGCCGTCCGAGAGCGCACCCCCGGAAACGAACCTCCTCGTGTCTACCCGGTAACACCACAGCCCCGGCTCGGCCCCGGCACGTTCCGCCTTCCACGCCACCCGCATCGCTCCACTCGTCCCAACCATGAGCGCGACCCTGTCCCGACCGAGACATCCGCTCCCCATGTTGGAACATGCACCGTCCCCGACCGACGGATACCAGGGAACCGCCGCCAACCTCGGCCAACGACACGCCCACTCCTCCCGAAGACCCTCAAACGGAACATCAGAGACTTCCGCTAGCTCGGACTCATCTAGCCCCAGACCCTCCAGAACCTTCGAATCCCAACGAAGCCCGTTTCGGTCAAACAGCCCCGTCGCCGAAGCCATTGACATACCAGCATTGAACCTTCCAAAGAGGTTCAAGTAAATGTAATCCATCGGTGAAGCCCAACGTCTAGCAGAGGTATAGGCTGGCTCCTGGGAGCCTTTCAGCCAGAGCAGTTTCGCGGGCCAGTTACTGGAGTGAGGAGGGCAGCCCGTTCTATGGTGGAGTTCTCCGCATCGAAAATCCGCGTTAGCTCCTGCACGCAATTCGCGGCTCGACGGTCAGCCCAGAAGATGATCGGGGTTACGGGGTAGTTGGAATCGTCCAACCCGAGGAGGGAATGCCAGAAAACGCTGACCCCGACCGCGATGCTCTCCTCGCTTCTTTGGGATAGGAGCGTGTCAACCGCTCTCGTGAAGAGACCGAGCAGGTCTTCCGCATCAACGGTGGCCGCGCCCTCCGAAGTATAAGAGAAACCGTAGTCGAGCTTGACGCCAGACGATACGGGCGCACCGTCCGTACCATACAGCGAGGCCCGCACCGAGGAAGAGCCGATGTCAACGGTGAGTACCGCTCCACCGCTACCTTGAGCTTCGAGCATCAGGTGAGAACCGGACAATCAGAGTAGGGTTCAGGTTTACGGTGAGAGATCACGTGCTCGGCTGGACAGAGGTTAACGTGATAATGAGATCTTCAAGGTCTGTGGCAATAAAGTCTGGAGGAACGTCCCAGGGATCGAAGATGGCGGACGGGGAGCGCTGAAGCCAGGTTGCCTTGAGGCCGGACTTTTTGGCTCCGATCACGTCGAAGGGGTTGCTTGAAACCAGACAGATTTGCTCGGCAGAGAGGCCGAGTTCGTTGCAGAGGTGCCTGTAAACCTCTGGTGCGGGCTTGAAAGTCTGTACATCGTCCACGCTTACTACGTCGTCTAGCAAGCCTATGATCCCGGCGTTCGTGAGGAGCTTCCTCGTCGTTTTCTCCACGCCGTTCGAGAATGCTACCGCGTCGAAGCCAGCCTCTCTGAGCTTCTTCAGGCCCGGAGAAACGTCCGGGAAGGCGCGGAGGTTCTGGTATTCGGAGATCAGGGTCGCTCGTTGCTCCTCCTGGAGTTCGAGTCCAAAGGTATCAAAGGCGAACTTCAATGCCTGAGCGGTAACGGTTCCAAAATCCGTGTACGAACGCATCAAACCTCGCCGGAATGTGTATTCGAGCTGTTTCTGGCGCCAGAGAGCACTCACCGCAGACGCCTCGTCGCCCGCAAACTCACGCAGATGCTCGTCCATTTCGAGCGGATCAACGAGCGTACCGTAGATGTCGAGTGCCAGAGTGAAATCAGGCAAGATTTATCCTTTTAGTCGAAGGTTAGACACTTACTTTAAAGGGTCAGGCTCCGGTAGTCCACAGCCAGGCAGCGATCCATTACGACGGTCAGGCCTCCATCGGCGGCGATCTTTGCGGCTTCGCCGTTGACGACGCCGAGTTGCATCCAGAGCGTTCCGGCTCCGATCTCGACGGCCTGGCGGGCGATCTCCGGTGTGAACTCCGGCCGGCGAAAGATATCCACGATGTCTACTTGTTTGGGAACTTCGATGAGCGAAGGATAGGGTTTCTCACCGAGAACCGGAGAGGTTAGGCTCGGGTTGACGGGTATGATCCTCAGGCCGAAGCCTCTCAGTTCTCTTGCAACCCCGAAACTCGGACGACCGGGGTCTTCCGAAAGCCCTACGACCGCGATGCTGTGAGCCGCTCTCAAGATGTCGGAGATCTCGGCCCAACCAGGATTCTCGTACATTTGCTGTTTCCCCTGCTTCCCCTGTTTCTCGTGCCGCTATTTCCCTTCACGACCCTGATTTTATTACCCCTCACCGCTTGGATGTATCAGGTTAACTGTATGTTTCTCGGGCTTCTGTTAGCATGCCTTGCCATGAGGGGTAAGGATCAAGCTGGAATCGAGGGTTACGGAGAACTCTCCGAGCGTGCGGCGGCGGTCTTGCGGCTGAACGATATGGGGAGATGGACGAAGGCGGCTCCGGCGCTGTATCCGCATCAGTGGAGCTGGGATTCAGCCTTTATCTCTATAGGGCTGGCGCACCTGGACTCGAAGCGGGCGATGAGCGAGTTGCGTACTCTCTTCGGTCGACAGTGGAGAAACGGCAAGGTTCCCCACATCGTGTTCAACCCGCTCGCGCCACCGAACAGTTATTTTCCCGGCCCGGAGCACTGGACTAACGCCGGGGTATTCCCGAACGCGCCGCCTGCGCCACCGTACACGAGCGCGCTCTGTCAGCCACCGGTGCATGCGCTTGGGGTGTGGAGAATCCGGGAACTCGCTATAGAGCGAGGTGATGAGGAAGAGATTGGCGAAGTAAACGAATTTCTGAACGAAATCTATCCGAAGCTACTCGCCTGGCACCGGTATCTTTTGACCGATCGTGACCCGGAAGGCTCGGGGCTCGTGACTATCTATCATCCCTGGGAGAGCGGTACGGACAACTCCCCGCGCTGGGACGCGGCCCTCGACGGGGTTAGGGTCGGGGCGATGGCCGGGTTTACGAGGCGAGATCTCTCGCACATCGAGGACCCTTCGGAGCGACCGACGGACCTGGAATATTCTCGCTTCATCTGGCTCGTCGAGGAGATCAAACGCAAGCGTTGCGACGAGTCTGTATTGCAGAGGCAGCATCCATTTCGGGTCAGGGACGTGCTTATGAGTGCGATCCTCATCCGGGCCAACCTGGTGCTGCTTCGCATCGCCGAGATCGTCGGAGCTTCGGACGAGGAGTGGGAGGAGATCTCCGGCTGGATCAAGCGCGGTCGGCGCGGGATCGAGGGCTGCTGGAGCGAGGAATACGGGCTCTGTCTGGACTACGACGTGATATCCGAAAGCCCGATGCGAGCCCGAACTGTGGCGGGTTTCAGCCCGCTCATCTCGGGCGACCTCTCCGAAGAGCGTCTGGAGCGACTACTGGCGACGATGGACTCCGGGTATTTCCTCGGTAACGAAGACCTCGCCCGGCCTCTGCTGCCTTCGACCAGCCCTTCGGAGGCGCGATTTCATTCGAAGAGCTACTGGCGCGGTCCGGTGTGGCCGGTGATCTCGTGGTTGACCTGGCGTTCGATGCTGGATCTCGGGGAGAAGTCACGGGCCGAAGCGATGATGCGCGAGTCCCTGGAGCAGATAGCCTGCGGGGGATTCGCCGAATACTTCGAGCCGTTCACCGGCAAACCGCTCGGTTCCCGTGACCAGTCATGGACGGCGGCGGTCGTACTGGACTGGTGGGATCACCTGCAAAAAACGTCCTGAACGTTCAGCAGGTGAGAGAACCCGGTGCTCGCAGTTCTCTCAGAGGCTAGAGGCTTGCCGTGAGTTCGGGGTTGCTCGTAGGCTGCTCCGAACCGCCCTCCGGCTCGACGGTGACGGCGACGGCGTCGGCCCCTTCGATGGAGTGATTCACGTAAGCCGCAACGGGCGAATCTGCTGATGGGCCTTGCGACTCGAATACACCGCTCGGGCTAGCCTCACCGTTGTTGAGAACCCAGATCTGGAACGTCTCACCGTCGGGGATGTCCGGCATGTTCTGGGCCACCAGCACCGCCTGACCGTTTTTGTAAGAGACGACCTCGGCCTCGACGCTGCTCATGTTCCCCTGACCGTCCATCGCAAGCACGCGGCTCGTCGAACTATCCTCAGGAGAGGATGAGGGGCTCTCGATCTGAGCCTGAAGCGAAGAGTTGTCGCCGCGCAGCATCTCCAGCTGTCCCTGGAGCAATACGTTCCACGAGAGCAGCCCGACTACCAAGAGCCCCGCCGTACCGAAGGCCAGTGGTCTCGCCCGCAGAAAGTCTGCGAGGGACGCTAGCGCCGCCCCGAGTCCTCTGCGGTGGTTTCGTGCGGCCCCGCGGGGTCTCGCCTCGCTGGCTACGGTCTTCACGAGGTTCTTGCGGAGTGACTTTGGCGGCTCACGGTCTGCTGCCGAGAAGGCGAGCAGGGAGGCTACCCCTGCAAGCTCGTCAACCTCGGCTTGAAGCTCCGGATGCTGGCGGATGTAAGCCTCGAAGTCTCGCGCCTCGTCCGGGGCTAGCGCGCTGAGAGCGTAGGCATCCTTCAGATCCTCGAATTTGTCTCGGTTCATACCCTCGTCGTCCGTCACTCTGATTTCACCCCGGTGCCGTCAAGTCACGAGACTCGAAGTAGATCTTCATCTTCTTCAACCCGAGCCTCATGCGTCCTTTTACCGTTCCGAGTGGCAGATCCAGCATCCCGGCTATCTCGACGTGCGTGTAGCCCGAGAAGTACGCCAGCTCCAGTATCTTCAGTTGCTCCTCCGGGAGCGTCCTCAAGGCGTCGCGGACCTGGTCGCGCTGGGAGTTCTTCCAGACCTCTTTGAAGGCCTCCGAGGGCTGCGACTTCTCAGCCGTTGCCTCGAAACGCTCTCTCGTGCGCTGCCGACTCGACAACGCTCTCAAGAGGTCTATCCCCCGGTGGTGGACTATCGAGAGTATCCAAGTCCTCACGCTTCCTCGTTCGGCCCTATATCCCCCCGACGACCGCCAGATTTTCAAGAAAGCCTCCTGTACGAGATCCTCGGCGGCCTGCCGCTCGCCCATTATCCTGTAGGCCAGCGAGTAAGCTGCCCGACCATGACGGTCATAGAGCACCTCGAACGCCTGAGGGTCCGAATCCTCCACGTAGGAGATCAGATCCTCATCGGCAAAAGTTAGATACTGACGAGTCTTTTCTGCCATTCGCCTATTCTACGGTACTTCCGATACTCCAGATCATCGCTCGTTTCTATGACTTCTCGTATTACTTGTTGCAATGGCCCGACTACTTTACGTACATATTTCTGTGTATGTACTCCTAATGAAGTTTAATTAAGAAAATTATTGGCAATAATGATCCACAGCTACGGGATTTCCGTAGAATGGAGCAGAAGTTGAAAACACAGGGCAAACCGCACGTCTAGACGGACGAGACA
>JBPCNU010000078.1:0-3535 GCA_051000975.1 Rubrobacter sp. | reverse complement strand
CGCATCTACACCGACTTCTCGTACTTTACCGATGACCAGGAACTCGCCGAGGACGTATCGGACCTCTTCAACCACTTGACGGGGTATTCCGAGCAGGAGGAGTACCAGAGCCTTATCGTCGCGCCGCACGGGATGCGTGAGGGTATTCTGCGCCTCATCCACGAACAGACCGAGCTTGCGAAGAGCGGCAAGCCGGCCAGGATCACCTGCAAATCCAACGCTCTCACGGACCCGGCGATCATCGAAGCGTTCTACGAGGCGTCTCAGGCGGGGGTGAAGATAGAGTTGATCCTGCGTGGCATCTGCTGCCTGAGGCCGGGCGTGGAGGGCGTGAGCGAGAACATCCGGGTCGTCTCTATCGTCGGGCGTTTTCTGGAACACGCCCGGGTTTTTGCCTTCGGCGAGGGTGAGGCCGAGAAGATATACATCGGCAGCGCGGACCTCATGCCGCGCAATCTCGACCGCCGCGTGGAACAGGTCGTGCCTTTGCGCGACACAGGCCACATAAAGAAAGTCCGGCGCATACTGGACCTTCAGCTCTCGGACACCGTGAATTCCTGGGAACTGAAGAGCGACGGTTCCTTTACCCGCCTCACCTCACCCGACGGTGCGTTGCCCATAGACAGTCAGGCCGCGATGCTCGAAGAGCCGGGCTAGATGCCCTGCTAGATGCCCTATGTAGGGCATCTGCCGGATAAGGTTGCTAGAATGCCGCGACGTTCATAACCCGCCACTAGACTATCTTCAGAGCATTGCCGATCTGTTCGTAGGAGCCTTGAGAATCGTGTCAACGTATAGCGACAAGCAGGAGATAGAGTGGCAGTTTGACGCTCTGGATCTGCGTCCCGTCACCCGGTGGCTGGAGGCCGAGCCTTCGTCGCGAGAACTAGACGGCTTCGAGGTCGAGCCGCTCGGTGAGAAGAAACTCTTCGACTCGTACCTCGATACGGAGGACTGGCGGGTTTTCCGGGCCGGATACGCGCTGCGCGTCCGGCGCAAGGGCGGAGCTAGTGACGAGAGCTACGAAGCGACGATGAAGCTGCTCGATTCCGTCGGCGCCGGGGATGACGGCCTGAAGACGAGGCGGGAGATCTCCGAGACCCTCACCTCGGACGCTCTGTCCACGTTGGTGTCTTCCGAAGGCCCGGTCGGAGGCCGTCTGCGGGCTCTAGCCGGGAAAGGGGACGTTGCCGAACTCTTCAGGGTCGAGACGAGCCGGAGAACCTACCGCATCGTTCCGAAGAACCTCCGCCGGAGCGAAGATCACGGAGGAGATATCGTGCCTTCCGTGGAAGTCGCGCTGGACGAGACGAAGATCCCGGTCGAGGGGGGAGAACCCATCTCGTTGAAGCGCGTCGAGGTCGAGGTGGAGGTCGGTGAGGTCAGAGATTTCGCGGACTTCGTGGAAGGTCTCGTCGCGCGCTTCAGGCTTACTCCCGCGTCGACCTCGAAGTTCGAGGCCGGAATACTCGGTCTGGAGCTCAGCCCGCCGAATCCACCGGATTTCGGTTCGGTAGTAGTGACGGAAGACCTCACGACGGGCGAGGTCGCGTTCGCCGTGCTTCGCAGGCAGTTCGGGTCGTTTCTGGCTCACGAGCCGGGGGCGAGGATCGGCGAAGACCTCGAGGAGCTTCACGACATGCGGGTCGCGAGTCGGCGGATGCGCGCCGCGATCAAGATCTTCAAGAACGCCCTCCCCGCCAGGTCGGCCCACTTCGAGCGGGAGCTGAAGTGGATCGCAGCCTGCCTCGGGGAGGTTCGGGATCTGGATGTACAACTGGAACAACTCGACGTGTGGCTCGTCGAAGCTGACCAAGAGGACCGCGCCTCGCTGGAAGAAATCCGGAGTGCCTTGCAGGAGGGCCGCAAGAAAGCTCGCCTGGGGATGCTCCGGTCGCTGGAGACGCGACGTTACGAGCGGTTCATCGAGCTGTACACCGCGTTTCTCGTGCGCGGCCCCTCGCGGCGGACGGTCGGCTCGCGTCTGCCCGTAGTGGATTCGGGTTCGAGGTTGATCTCCAAACCCTACCGGAAGTTCCGGCGGCTCGGAGACAGGATCTCACCCGACTCTTTGGCCGAGGAGTACCACGAACTCAGGAAGCGCGGCAAGCGTCTGAGGTACACCCTTGAGTTTCTGACCCCGGTCTACGGCGGGGCTGCGAAAGACCTCGTCTCGACTTTGAAGGTCGTTCAGGATGTGCTCGGAGATCACCAGGACGCAGACACCGCCGCCGGACGACTTCGAACTCTCGCCCCTCCAGCGAGCCCGGCGCGGCGGTCCGGAGGGCTCATGCCGCGCACCTACTTCGTAATGGGCGAAATCGCGGCCCGCTACGCTGCTGAAGCGAAGCGGCTCAGAGAACTCCTCCCAGGCGTCTACTCGAAAATGAAAGGCAAGTCCTGGAAACGGCTCAAGAAAGATATGAGACGCCGGGCGTTCGAGGTTCAGAAGGACGAGGCTTGAGGATACGGGTGTAGTCTTGGATCTGTTCCTGGTTCGCCACGCGATAGCGCACGGCCGCGACCCGGAGCGTTGGCCGGACGATTCCGAGCGACCCCTGACCTCGCTCGGTAAAGCACGTTTTCGGCGGGTGGCGGCGGAGGTATCCGGCTTCCTCTCACCGCCTCACAGGTTGCTGAGCAGTCCTTTCACGAGGGCATATCAGACGGCTGAGATCCTGCACGAAATCTCCGGCTGGCCCGCCCCCGAAGTCCTGCCCGCACTCGAATCCGACGTTTCACCGGAGAAAACGGCCTTCGTGCTCGCCGAACTTTTCTGCGGATTCGGGAAGAACGAGGACGGACGCATAGCGGTCGTCGGGCATCGTCCCAACCTCCACGAACTCGCCTCTTATCTGCTCACGGGTAGCCCGGATAGGATGAACCTCAAGATAAAGAAAGGCGGCGCTCTCTACCTGAGCTTCGTCGCCGGGCCGGAGCCGGGGACCGCCGAACTTCGCTGGCACACTACGCCCAAGATGGCTCTGCGGCGCACCGAAAGTCAGGGTTAGTGCCTCTCGCCGAGCGGCAAGCGAGCGAAGACCTCCGGCCTCGCGTACTCCGAGCAGAGATTTAGGATGGTGAGATCCACGGCTCCCGCCGTGAACGTTCCGACGGGCCAGTCCCGGTAAGGCTCGATGGCTCGTATGAGTTCGTCCGGCACCCTCGTTCCGTCCGCAGCCCGGAAGTACGCGAGCGTCAGGTGCGGTGGGCCGGGCTTGCTCTCGAGGCCGCAGCCGAGGAGCAGAGCCTCGCGAAGGTCGTTCAGCGCACCGTTCTCGTCGTGGGCCTCGATGTAGGCCGCCGAAGGGAACGCCCCGAGGTTCGCGAGCTTCACCTCGAATTCACCGAAGCCCGAAAGGGCAGACTTCGCATTCTCTGCGAGGGTATGGAGTTCCAGGTCCGGTAGTTCGCCCGCACGCTCGTCGACGAAGCCGATCAGGACGAGCGAGATGTGCATGAAGTAGTCCGGGTGGAGGGAGACAAACGGGAACGGACGGATCGCATCCCTCAGGGGCGCGATTCTATCCACGAA
>JBPCNU010000077.1:0-7459 GCA_051000975.1 Rubrobacter sp. | reverse complement strand
GGGGGACGGATGCCGGTCTCGCTCTGTATCTGGTCTTTGACCTGATCGTCGGTGAAGGTGAGCATCCCGCACCCGGTGTGGTGTATGAGGATTATCTCCTTCGTCCCTAGCATCCGCTGCGAGATGGTGAGCGATCGGATCTCATCATCCGTTACGACCCCGCCTGCGTTCCTGATCACGTGCGCATCGCCTTCTTCAAGGCCGAGCATCCCGTAGATGTTGAGCCGCGCGTCCATGCACGCAACGACCGCCACGCCCTTCGCCGGAGGGAGCGGGAGGTCTCCCTGCTCGAAACTCGCTACATAAGCCTCGTTGTTCTTCAGTAGATCATCCGTCGCGCTCATCTGGCCTCCTTGCAACACTTTTCCAGCAACCGCCGAATTTTCTCACACCATGACCAGAACTTCACCGTTCAAGACCTCTACCGGGTAGGTCTTCAGGCGCATCCGCTCCGGTTCGACCACCGACCCGCCCGTATCGAGGTCGAACTCGAAGTTGTGCCAGGGGCAGACGATGACGCAACGCTCCCTTTGATAATGCTCTCCGACCTTGTCTCCCCCCCACATGCGCTCGACTTTCCCGTCTGACATCCTTGCGGCCTCGTGCGGACAGGTGTTGGCGACCGCCCGGAGTTTGCCGCCGACCCGCGCCACGACTATCCGGCGTCCCCCGACCTTGAACGGACGCATCCCGCTCTCCGGGACTTCCTCCAGGCGGCAGACGAAATGCCACTGCTTGCGCTCCTTTACCTTCAGTATAGGGTCGGAGTGAACTTGCACGTCAGGCTTATAGGGCGAGATCATAAAAGCTCCTTGCGTTGTCGAAGAGGATCTTCCGCCTCAGGTCTTTCGGGAAGCTCGTCGGGAAGACGTGGTGCGGTGAATCGAAGTCCCAGTGCGGGTAGTCGGTGGCGAACATAAGGAACTCGTCGGAGCCGATCATCTCGAACATCTGGTAGAGGTGTTTCGGGTCTTCGGGGAACTCCATCGGTTGCGTCGAGAACCGTACATGTTCACGGATGTACTCCGAAGGCATTCGCTTTACCCAGGGGACTTCCCTGCGGAGGCTCCGGTAGTTGTGGTCGAATCGCCACATAAGAGACGGAACCCACGTCCAGCTCGACTCGATCATGGCTACTCTGGTACCGGGAAATCTGTCGAGGACGCCGTGCGCTATCAGCCCGACCAGCTGACATTGCCACGCCTGGCTTATGTTGGTGTGCCACTCGATGTAGTACGGCGGGTGTCCGACCGCTGTCTGGGTGTGGTTTGTCTGATGGAACCCGACGACGAGGTTGTTCCTCTGCGCCGCCTCGAAGATCGGATAGAAGAACTCTCTGCCGTAGACCTCGCTCGACGACGCGGGCAACGCGACCTGAACGAAGCGCGGGTCGCTGCCGAGCCGGTCTATCTCGCGAGCGGCCTGCTCCGGCTGCTGTGCCGCGATGGTTATCGTCGCGCGGAAACGGTCGTCCTTTTCAAGCCAGTTCTCGATCAGCCAGTCGTTGTACGCGCTCGCCAGAGCCGTCGCGAACTCCGGCTGGGTTTTGAGATCCGACGGATAGAACGCCGGGAAGAGGATGGCCGCGCTCATGTCGTACTTATCGAGCAACTGCTCGCGCATCAGCTGGTAGCTGGAACCCGCCGGACTCCCATAGCCCGTAACCGCGTCGGACATCGCCACGCCCGAAATCTGCGGGTAGGAATACTGAAAACCCCCGATGCCACCCCAACCGTCCGTTGTAGCCACGCGACTGCGCCACGGCTCCGAAAGATACGGTACGAGATCCCGCTCAGAGGTCATCAACTCGTGGACATCCGTGTCTATCACCCGCGCCCCGCTCCGCCGCCCAGCCCGACCCTCCCGTCCCGATAAAACATCCGTCATGATCCCACCCTCCGGCATGCTAGTCGCTTTGATAACTTTATCTACTTGCATAACAGACAATAGCGATATAGTAGCGTTACAGGAGATAGACTTCAAGGGACGGGGTGATGAATTCGATTGGTGGGGAGGGGATTTTGGGGGTTAGATCGGCTCGTCTCGCGGTTCGACCAGAACTTCGTTGACGGCGACGTGTTCGGGCTGGGAGACGGCGTAGAGGACGGCTCGGGCGACGTCTTCGGGGTCGAGGGTGCGCGCTCCGGTCGGTTCTCCGTAGAGTTCCATGGCCTCTTCGTCGCGGCTCATGGAGAGGAGGTCGGTGGCGGTGTTTCCGGGCTGGATGGTCGTTACCTTCAGGCCCGTTCCGACCGTTTCGAGGCGAAGCCCCTGCGAGACGAACTCCACAAAGGATTTCGCGCCAGAGTAGACCGAGAGGCCGGGGAAGACCTTCTGACCGGCGTCCGAGGAGATGGTCACGATGTGGCCCCGACCGCGAGAGAGCATCCCCGGAAGCGCCGCCCCGATGGAGTTCAGCAGGCCCTTGCAGACGACATCCACCGTCCGCTCCCAGTCGTCCTCGTGAAGGTTCTTCATCAGGGTGAAGTACATCACCCCCGCGCAGTTCACGAGGATATCCGGCGGCCCGAGCTCTCGCTCCGTGCGCCGGATGAGTTCCTTGACCGCCGCCCGGTCGGTAACGTCCGTGGGGACGACGATGCTCGCCGCGCCTTCCGGCAGGAACCTCCGAACCTCTGCCAGAGCATCTCTGCGGCGAGCGGCAAGGGCGACTTTCATTCCTGATCCCGCCAGGGCTCGAGCGGTGGCGGCTCCTATACCGCTCGAAGCCCCGACTACGACCGCGACCCGTCTCTCACCCTGTGTCATCCCGCCCCTTTGCTCCTTCGACCTTTTGCAGAACCGCAGCGTACAGACCGAGGAGCCTCGCGTCGAGAGCCGGTCGTTCGAGGGGCGTCTCAGCCGCTTCGAGGGCGGCGCGAGCATTTTGGTCTTCGAAGGTGTTGCCGGTCTCGAAGGCGTGGGGGAGGGTCGCGCCGTCCCCGATGATGGCCTTCGTCAGGGCCGGAACGTCGGACTCCGAGAGCCGATCCAACCAGTCCCGGAGCGGGACGAGGCCGAGGGACCGTCCGGCCTTGCGTTCGAGGAGGTCGAAGAACCCGGTCGCGGTCGGGGGGGACGGCTCGGCGAGGTGGAAGACGCAGGCCTCGTCGGGGTCGGGCCTTCGGTCTGCAAGGGCGAAGATGGCTGAGGCCACGAAATCCACCGGGGTCATCTCGACGCGCCACGCTGCGGAATTCTTCTCCGGCTCAGGGACGAGCCCGAGGTGGAGGGAGGCCGAGATCGCCGCCGAGAGCAGGTCCTTCGGGTTGTACGCGCCGCTCTCCGTATCGCCGGAGATGTTCCCCGGACGATAGACGAAAGCCGGAAGACCCCGCTCTCGCGCCGCGAAGACCAGCCTCTCGGCTGCCCATTTGCTCTGACCGTAGCCGTCTTCAAGGCCGTTCAGAAGCGACTCCGTCTCCTCGTCCTCCCGGCAGAGGCCGTAGCCCGGCGGGAAGACGCCGTTCGTCGAGACGTGGTGGAGGGTTTTCGGGTGGCCCGCCGAACAGAGCCTCAGCACCTCCCGGGTCCCTTCTACGTTCGCGGCCCGTAGCGAGGAGTACGGGTAGACGAGGTTCACCGAGGCCGCCGCGTGTACGACTACTTCGACCGACCCCGCGAGCTCCTCGAAGTCCGGGCGGAGCAGGCCGAGGAGCGGCTCCCCGAGGTTGCCGGAGATGGGGATCAGGCGCTCTGCAAACCCCGATCTCCAGAGGCCGTAGCGGCGCAGGTTCTCCCGGACGGGGGCGATGGAAGGACGCTCGCTCGGACCTTCACGCCGCCGCACGAGACAGAACACCTGCGCTTCGGTCTTCTCCAGCAACTCCCGCACGAGAAAGGCGCCTAGGAACCCGGTTGCCCCGGTCAGGAAGATTCCGTCCGCGTCCGTGATGCGGGTTGGTTTCGTTGCCTTGCCGGGTGAGATGTCGGCTTCGAGTTTCGCGTCGGAGCGCGGGTCGTGATGGTGTCCGGTTCCGGTGGCAGCCTCTCCCGCCCTGCGTCTCGAGATAGCCTGCTGGAGCGTGGCCGGGGTCGAGTTTTCAAGGATCTCCGCTACCGGCAGCCGGACGCCGAAAACGTCTTCTACGAGGCCCAGGACTTCGGCGGCGGCGAGGGAGTGGCCGCCGATCTCGAAAAAATCATCCCCCTCGCCGACGTCCCCCGACTCCAGAGCGAGGACGACCTCGAAGACGGAGCGTACCGTCTCCTTCTCGTCCTGTTCCAAGGGGTTCTCCGGGAGGGCGATGTCCTTGCCGGAGCGCGCGCTGGAGCTTCTCTTCGGAGGTGGGGGGAGCTCGCTGCGGTCCACCTTCCCGGTCGTCTCCTGAAGCGGCAGCGACTCCAGCTCGACGTAGGATGACGGGATCGCATAGTGCGGCAGGGATTCTTTCAGAGCCTGCCGGATGCCCGCGCTGCGGCCCCCGGTCCGGGCCGGTATCTCCGGCAGGCCGTCCCCCTCGCCGGATGACACGAGGTAGGCGACGAGGCGTTTGTCCTCGCCCTCCTCGCCGTCTGCGATGACGCAGCAGCCCTTCACCGGGAGCGTAGCCTCGATAGCGGTCTCGACCGCGCCGAGTTCTATGCTGTAACCCCGAACCTTCACCATGAAGTCCGCCCGGCCCAGGATCTCCAGTTCGCCACCCGGCAGGAAGCGGGCCCGGTCCCCGGTGCGGTAGATGCGCTCGCCCGGCTCACCGTTCGTTTCACCCGAAAACGGGTCTTCGAGGAACCGCTCCGCCGTCTTCTCCGGGAGGTTTACGTACTCTCTTGCAAGCCAGTCACCCCCGACGTAGAGTTCCCCGGCTTCGCCCGGCAACACGGGTTCCAGTTCGTCATCCAGCACGCGGGCGGTCTCGGGGTTCGCCGGGAGACCGACCGCGCAGTAAGTCGAGCCGGGGAGATCCGCGAGTTCGCGCAGGTCTCCGGCGGCGACCTCGTGCGCCTCGGAGATGCTGTAGACGTTCAGCAGGTGCGTCCTCGGCAGCGCATCGGAGGCCCGCGCGACGAGCCGTTTGGTGATGACCTCACCGTTGAGCCAGAGTGTTTCGAGGTCGGGGAGGTCATCTGCGAGCGTATTCTCGTGGCGGTTCAGGACGGTTTCGAGGAGCGACGGGGTCATGAGCGTCTCGAAGATTTCGTGATGCTTCAGGAAGCCGAGGAGCTCGTCGGGGGAGTAGATGACGTCGTCCGGGATGACGACCGTCGTCGCGCCGCAGAGGAGTGGCCTGAGCGCTTCCCAGATAAAGAAGACGTTGCACCCGACGTGGTCGCCCGGTTCCGGCGCGTCCACCCCGAAGCGCCACAGGTATGACCCGACCGCCGCCCGGTGCGGGTTCGCTATGCCCTTGGGCTTACCAGTCGTGCCGGAGGAGTAGGTGATGAAGGCGAGGTCGTCTGGTCTCGCGTCCACTGCGGCCAGCCGCTCCTGCGAGGAGGAGGTCAGGTCGTCCTCCCAGCCATCATCCAGGTTCAGGGTCTCTACGCCGGGGGCGAGGTCTGTCGCGTAGCGTTCCCTCGTCAGCACGACAGGCATCTTCGAGTCGGAGACGATCTCGCGCACCATCTCTTTCGGGTAGGCGAGTTCCAGCGGCAGGAAGGCTCCACCGGCCTTGAGCGCGGCGAGCATGGCGGCGACGTATCCGGGGCTGCGTTCCAGGTGGATGCCCACGGTTACGTCCCGCCCCACCCCGGACTCCCGCAGGGAGGCCGCGAGCGAGTCCGTGAGCGCGTCGAGTTCTCCGTAGGTGAGTTCCCCGTTTTCACCTACGAGGGCCGTTTCGTGCGGGGTCCTGCGGGCTTGATCCCGAAAAAGCTCGTGCAAACAGGGAGGTTTCTTGGGGTGCGTGCGGGTAAAGTTCGTGCGGTCCCTCGTCGTGTCGTGTGTGCTGCGAGTCGCCATCGGTCAATGCTCCCGTCTCGTCGTTCTCACGTCCTGCCGGCAATTTCATCCCATTCGACCCCAAGTGGCGCGTTCAAGCTCGCTCCCGAGCCGCCGTCAGCGGTCGAACAGGGAATAAAACAGTAGAAATCCGAAGAAATAGTTTCGCGGTCGGATACCGCAGGCCACGCACCGGAAGTGTTCCGGCGCGGAGCGGCCTGGAGGGTCGAAGTCAGGATGTTACATGAACCTCGCCGTATTTCAGCCGTATTCGAACCATATTCCGGCTTCCCGGAGAATTCTTCGTCGGCAGACCCGTCACCCGAGCGTTGCCCGTTACCGGAACGAAAAGAAAGCCCCTGGACTTTCACGCCGTCCGGGGGCTTCGCAGAGGGTTGTGAGTGCCTCTCTCGAGGTAGGAATCGGCTAGGATGAGGCCACGCTCCCCGTACCGATTATCGATCCGTTCTCCTTGCGAAGGGCAGAGATGGCGAAGTACAGGGCGACCACCCACACACCGAGGATGGCGAGGTAGACGAAGATATTGAAGCTGGGGTTCACGCCGACGGCGTTCAGGAACGTGCGGGCGTTGGTGATGAGGATGAGGCCGCCGACCGCCGTGCCGAGGACGCGGGCGTTGAGGTGCCGGACGACCCAGGCGGCCAACGGAGCGGCGATAACGCCACCGATGAGCAGGGCCGCGACGACGCCCCAGGGAATCGCGGCAAAGCTTAGGGCGATCAGGAACCCGATGCTCGCAGAGAGCGCAACCAGAAACTCGCTCGTGTCAACGGTGCCGACGACCTTGCGCGGTTCCATCCGCCCGGAAGAGAGCAGGGTCGGGGTCGAGATCGGCCCCCACCCGCCGCCACCCGCAGCGTCCATGAACCCGGCGAACAGGCCGAGCGGCGCGAGGAACTTACCCTTTATGGGCCTTACGTTGATGATCTGCCCCCCGCGCTTGAAGGCGAACTTGGCCAGCACGTAGAGGCCGAGCGCGAAGAGGAAGATCGCGACCAGCGGCTCAGCCGCCTCCGCTGTCAGGACGGAAGCCAGCACATACGCCCCCGCAAACGCCCCGATAGCCCCCGGAACGGCCATCCAGAGGATCTTCCCCCAGTCCACGTTCCCGAATTTGGCGTGCGCCACCCCCGAAGCCGCCGTCGTCCCGACCTCGGACAGATGAACCACCGTCGAAGCCAGAGCCGGGGTCAAACCCCCGATCGCAAGCAACAGGGACGTGGAGGTCACCCCGTACGCCATCCCGAGCGACCCATCCACGAGCTGAGCGATGAACCCCAGTATCCCGATCAAAAACAAACTCCTCATCTCGCACTCCTCCCAGAATCTGATAAGTAACCAACATAACTTACAACGGTTTATATACCTGAATAATTTTGTCTACTGTTTTAGTAGTAAAAACCGATTGCGGTATTCAACGCGGTTCGGGTGAGGGTGTCAACGGGGTTTTCGGGTATCTGGAGATATTTCCGAGATATTTCCGGGAAGTTTCGTGTTTTTCTGGGGGTATTGGCGCGGGACTTTGTGGGCCTCTGAGCTTTTGGCTTTCGGGTGCCG
>JBPCNU010000076.1:0-13053 GCA_051000975.1 Rubrobacter sp. | reverse complement strand
TACGGTGGTTCCGCCGGGGCGGTGCTGGTGCGGGCGGGCGCGGCGTTCTCGGACGCTGCCGGCGGCGCGTCGGGGGCGTTGTACGGGTCGGCCATAACCGCCCTCGGGCAGGGCTTGGACGCGAACGGGACGGACGCGAAAGGCTTCCACAAGGCCCTCGAAGACGCGCTCGACGCGATAAAGCACCTCGGAGGGGCGAAAGTCGGGGACAAGACGATGGTGGATACGCTGGAGCCGTTCGTCGTCGCGTTTGGTGAGGCCGCGAACGGCGGTGCGTCGCGCGCGGAGTCGTGGCGAGCGGCACTCGCTGCGGCGGAGGTCGGGGCGGACTCTACGTCGGATATGATCAGCACCCTCGGCCGGGCATCGAAGCTCGGCGAAAGGAGCCGGGGCAGCCGCGACCCCGGCGCTACCTCGATGCTCTACGTCCTCCGGGCGGCGGGAGAGACGATACCGGAGGACGGGATGCCGGAGGGAACATCGTGAGCGAAGCCCGGATGAAACGCCCGGACAAACTCTACGAAGGCTACGTCTTCGACCTGGACGGGACGATCTACCTCGGCGACGAACTCCTCCCCGGCGCGAAGCGCATGATCGAGAAACTGAGGGAACACGACAAGCGCGTCGTCTTTCTCTCCAACAACCCCACGAAGGGCCTGAAGGATTACGTCGAGAAGCTCACGAAGCTCGGTCTCCCGACGCCCGAGGAGGACATCGTAAACACCGTCGTGACGGCGACCGAGTACCTGCTCCAGAACCACCCGGATGCGACGGTATTCCCGATCAGCGAACAGCCCCTCAAGGACGCGCTCACCGAGGCCGGGATAAGGATGTCCGAGGACCCACAGGAGATAGACATCGTCCTCGCGAGCTACGACCGGGGCTTCGAATATCGGAAGCTCCAGATCGCCTTCGACGCCATCTGGTTCCACAAACGGGCCTGGCTGATGACCACCAACCCCGACCGCTACTGCCCCTTCCCCGGCGGTCGCGGCGAACCCGACGCAGCCGCCATCGTCGGCGCGATAGAAGGCTGCACCGGAACAGAGCTGAAGGTCAACGTCGGCAAGCCCGACCCGGTGATGCTCAAGACCATCGAGAGAATACTCGGCCTCGACGCAAAAGACTGCGTTATGACCGGCGACCGACTCTACACCGAGATCCGCATGGCCCTCGATGCCGGGATGCCCTCGGCGGTCGTCCTGACCGGGGAGACCCAGCCGGAAGACCTCGACGCCGAGATCGCCGAGAACCTGCCGCAGTTTGTTCTCGACCGGATAGACAAACTCATCCCAGCGGACATCTGGCGGGAATCCGGCTGGACGGACAGTGACGAATAAGTGGATAAACGCATAAGCAAGCCGGAGGTAAAGCGTGGCTAACGAACGGATAGAAAACGCGCTCAGGGGGGCGACGGACACGAGGGCGGTCGTGATCGAGGAGGGTGCTATCTCCTTCGTTGCGGAAGTCTTTACGAAGAGCTTTCCCGGCGAGAAAGCCGTAGTCGTAACGGATGGGAACGAGGACGACGTGGCCGGGAAGGAGGTGCAACGGGTCCTCTCCGAAGCCGGGATAGAGACCGTCGAGCCGTATGTATTTCCGGCGAAGCCGACGCTGTATGCGAAGTACACGAACATCGAGGTCCTCGTAGAGTCGCTGAAGCGGCACGATGCTATACCGGTCGCGGTCGGTTCGGGGACGCTGAACGACATCGCCAAGCGTGCGGCCTACGAGTGCGGCAGGCAGTACATGAACGTCGCCACCGCCGCCTCAATGGACGGATATACGGCGTTCGGGGCAAGCATCGAGAAGGATGGCCACAAGCAGACCCTGACGTGTCCCGCGCCGAGGGCGGTCGTTGCGGACGTGAGCATCCTCATCGGCGCGCCGGGGCCGATGACGGCGGCGGGATACGCCGACCTGCTCGGCAAGGTCACGTCCGGGGCGGACTGGCTCGTCGCCGATGCGATGGGTGTGGAGAAGATAGACGATGACGGCTGGCGGCTCGTTCAGGAAGATCTCCGCCGCTGGGTCGCTAACCCGAAAGAACTCGCAAGCGGCGACGCTGAGGCGATGGACGGGCTTATAGAGGGGCTCGTCATGTCGGGGCTTGCCATGCAGGCCTACCAGTCGTCTCGCACCGCAAGCGGGGCCGAGCATCAGTTCAGCCATCTGTGGGAGGGCGAGGGTCTCGGTCGTGACCGGACGCCGCCGCTCTCGCACGGCTTCAAGGTCGGGGTCGGGTCGGTGGCGATCGCCGCCCTCTACGAGCGGGTGCTGGAGCGCGACCTGTCGCAGCTCGATGTGGATGCTGCGCTAGAGAAATGGCCTTCGTGGAAGGAGGTCGAGGCGCACGTCCGGTCGGTTCACACGATAGACGAGCTTGAAACGGCGGCGGTCAAACAGAGCGGCGACAAGTACGTTGAAAAGGACGCACTTCGTGAGCGGATTGAACTCCTGAAGCGCGTCTGGCCGGAGCTTTCGGGGAAGTTGCAGGAACACTTACTGTCCGCGAGGGAGCTTCGGGATATGCTCGAAAGGGCCGGATGTCCGGTAACGCCCGAGGAGATCGGCCTTTCAAGAGAAGAGTTCCAGGCGACGTACCGCCGGGCGCAGACCATACGCTCGCGCTACACCATCCTCGACCTCGCCAACGAGGCCGGAATCCTGGATAGGTGCGTCGAGGAACTCTTCGCACCGGGCGGTTTCTGGGCGGCGTGAATCCTGAGAGGAAGTTTCGATGGAAGTAGACGTAGTAGTTATAGGCGGCGGCGCGACGGGTTCGGGGGTCGCCTGGGATCTCACCCTCCGGGGTCTCTCGGTCGCGCTGGTCGAGATGGGGGATGTCGCCACCGGAACCTCGGGTCGGTATCACGGGCTGCTCCACACCGGGGCGCGGTACGCGGCGAGCGACCTCGAAAGCGCGAAGGAGTGCTACGCGGAGCACGAGATAGTCCGCAAGGTCGCCCCCGAAGCCGTGGACGATACGGGCGGCCTCTTCGTCCTCTCCCCGAAGGACGACGAATCGTTTATCGGGACGTGGCTCGAAGGCTGCCGGGGGGCGGGGATTCCGGTCGAGGAGATCCCGGTCGCAAAGGCCCTCGAACGTGAGCCGCTCGTCCACAAGGGCATCCGCCACGCCTACGACGTCCCCGATGCCTCGTGCGATTCGTTCGCGCTCTGCGGCGGCCTCAGAGAGAGTGCGGAATCCGAGGGAGCGAAGTTCCTCACCTACCACCGCGTCGAGGAGGTCTACCACGACGGCGACCGGGTAACGGGCGTGTGGGCCGTGGATCAGCGCACCGGCGAGGGGACCGGCATCAGCTGCTCCGCCATCGTAAACGCCGCCGGGCCGTGGGCCGCCGAGGTCGGAAAGCTCGCCGGTGCGGAGTTCGGGATGGTGCTGAGCCGGGGGGCCATGATCGCCTTCAACGGACGCTGGACGCACGCCGTCGTGAGCCGTCTCCGACCGCCGGGCGACGGCGACATCTTTGTCCCGCTCGGCTACACCGGCGTCGCAGGTACCACCAGCGTGCCGACCGACGACCCCTACGACGCCCGGATAGAAGACTGGGAGCGCGAGAAGATCATCTCCGAAACCGAGGCCTTCCTCCCCGGCATCCGCCACGCCCGCATACTCCGCTCCTGGGCCGGGGTCCGTCCGCTCTACGATCCGGCGACCGCCTCCGACTCTGCGAGCGGAACCCACGTCGACAACCGAAAGGCGACCCGCACCTTCGACGTCTTGGAGCACGGCGAGCGCGACGGCGTACACGGCTTCATAAGCATCGTCGGCGGCAAGCTCACCACCTTCCGGCTCATGGCCGAGAAGACGAGCGACGTGGTATGCAAACACCTGAAAGTAAAGGAGAAGTGCAGAACCGCCGAGACCGAGCTGCTCTCCCTCAAGTAGAAGTGGAAGGCAGGGATCGGGTACTCACCGTAAAAAAGCAAGCGAAGAAATGGAGAGACACATGGCGAAGATAGCGATCGGCGCGGACGACGCGGCCCTGGAGTTGAAGCAGGTGCTCACCGAGCGACTGGAGGAATACGGCTGGGAGGTAACGGACTACAGCGTTACCCCCGACGAGGACGATACCGACTACCCCGACGTGGCCGTACGGGTCGCAGAGGCCGTGGCGGCGGGCGAGTACGACCGGGCGGTTCTCTGCTGCGGCACCGGCCTCGGCATGAGCATCACCGCAAACAAAATCCCCGGCGTCCGGGCGGCCCAGTGCCACGACGTGTACTCGGCGGAGCGGGCCAGAAAGTCGAACGACGCGCAGGTTCTCACGATGGGGCAGCGCGTCATCGGGCCGGAGGCGGCGAAGACCGTACTCGATGCGTGGCTGGAGTCGGAGTTTTCCGGCGGTGGCTCCAAGAAGAAGGTCGAGAAGATGGAGGCCGTAGACCGGAAGTATCACCCGAACTCGTAGGTTCAGGATCTACCTGAAGCACAGGTGAATGTAATCTCAAGATAGAGAGTCCGGCGATCCCGCGGGGAAACGGGGTCGTCGGGGAGGGCAGAAGACCCGTCGGACGACTTCGGCGGAGAGGGAGGAGAAGTTGGCATCTACGGAATACGTGATCGGGATAGACTGCTCGACGACGGCGACCAAGGCCGTGGTATGGGATAGGTACGGTAATGCCGTTGCGGAAGGAAGGGCAACCTTCGAGCTTTCGAGTCCGCACCCGGACTGGGGCGAGCAGGATGCCGAGGACTGGTGGGAGTCCACGAAGAAAGCCATTCGGCGGGCGGCACAGGTCGTGGACACGAGCCGGATCGGGGCCATTTGCATAACCCACCAGCGCGAGACCTTCGTGTGTCTGAACGAGGATGATCACCCCATACGCCCCGCTATCCTGTGGCTCGACTCGCGGGCGAGGGAGCAAGTCGCCCGCTACGGCACGGACGAGGTGTTCCGCATCACCGGGAAGCCCCCGAATCCGCTGCCCGGTTTCTACAAGATGCTCTGGTTGCAGGAACACGAGCCGGGCATCATCGAACGGGCGTCGAAGGTCGTTGACGTACACGCCTTCCTCGTCCACCGTCTGACCGGCGAGTGGAAGACCTCCTGGGCGACCGCCGACCCGATGGGCCTCACGGACATGGAGAGCTTCGACTGGTCGGATACGCTCCTTGAAACCGTCGGCCTCAGCCGCGAGCAGATGCCGAAGGTCTGCGCTCCGGGTGACATACTGGGGGAGATCACCGCCGAAGCCGCCCGCGAGGTCGGACTCCCGGCCGGGCTTCCGGTCGTTGCGGGCGCGGGGGATGGTCAGTCGGCCGGGCTCGGGGCGAACATCACTGAGCCGGGCCGGGCGTACCTCAACCTCGGGACGGCCATCGCCTCCGGCACGTACAGCGAGAAATATTCCTACGGACAGGAGTACCGGACGCTCTCCGGGGCCGTTCCGGGAACGTACACCCTCGAGACGCTGCTCCCCGCCGGGACTTATACGGTGAGCTGGTTCGTGAAGAAGTTCGCCGGGGTCAATACCGAGGAACTCGGGCTTGAGATCTCGACCGAGCAGGTTCTGGAACTCGCCGCCGCGCAGATAGAGCCGGGGGCGAGCGGGCTGCTCGCCGTTCCGTACTGGAACAACGCCCTCATGCCCTACTGGGACAACAACGCCCGTGGGGTCATGATCGGCCTGACCGGGGTTCACGGCAAGGCGCACGTATACCGAGCCATCCTGGAGAGCATCGCCTTCGAGCAGCGCCTGATGACGAGCGGCGCAGAGAAAGAACTCGAAAAACCCGTCGAGCACATTATCGCGCTCGGCGGCGGGTCGCGCAGTTCGCTCTGGTGTCAGATCGTGGCCGACGTCATGCAGCGTCCCGTATCGGTCGTCAAGGAGACGGAGAGTACCTGCCTCGGAGCCGGGATGCTCGCCGCCGCAGCCTCGGGGATGCACCCGAGCGTAAAAGAGGCAGCCGAGGCCATGAGCGGAACGAGCGCCCACTACGAGCCGGACGACAGAAGGCTCGAGCGTTACGAGAAGCTCTACGGCGTCTACGAAGACATCTACCCGAGCCTCAGACCGATCTTCGCGAAGCTCACTGAAGCTCTGAAATGAACGGGATCGAATCGGGAAAAGGGAAAGGAGCAAGCAATGGCTGAAGGACCGTATGTCATGGGAATAGACTTCGGAACGGGGGGTGTTCGGGTCGGGATCTTCGACTCGACCGGGACGCCGAAAGTATTTCACGGGGTCGAGTTCGAGACGGATTTTCCGAGGAGCGGACGCGCCGAGCAGGACCCGAAGGTCTGGTGGAAGAGCTTCCTGACGGCCGCGAAGAAGGCCGTCGCGGACTCGGGGCTCTCGCCCGAGGAGATAGTTGGCATCTCGACCGACGCGACCGCCTCTACCGTGGTTGCCATCGGGGAGGACGACGAGCATCTGCGGCCCGCGATCATGTGGATGGACGTCCGCGCCTCGGACCAGGCCGCAAGGATAGCCGATACCCACGACCGAGCCCTGAAGTACTCTGGCTACGGTGATGTGTCGGCGGAGTGGGGGCTGCCGAAGGCGCTCTGGCTCAAGGAAAAAGAGCCGGAGACTTTCGAGAAGGCGAAGCACCTCTGCGACTGCAACGACTGGCTTATCCACCGCCTGACCGGTGAGTGGGCGTCATCCATCAACATCGCGAGCGCGAAGTTCTTCTACGACCGCGACGAGGGCGGCTGGCCGGAATCGTTGCTCCGCTCCCTTGACTTCCCCGAGTTCCTCGACAAGTTCCCGAAGGACGTACTCGACCTCGGGGCCGTCGTCGGGGGGCTCAGGAAAGAAGTTGCGGACGAGATCGGCCTCAAACCCGACACCCCCGTCGCTCAGGGCGCGATAGACGCCTACGCCGGTGCGCTCGGCCTCGGCGTCGTCGAGCCGGGGACGCTCGGGCTGATAACGGGTTCGTCGCACGTCATGATCGGGCAGTCGGCCCAGCCGATTCACGGGCAGGGTTTCTGGGGTTCGTACACGGACGCCATGATCCCGGGGCAGTACACCGTCGAGGCGGGACAGGCCTCGACCGGCTCCATCGTCGCCTGGTTCAAGAACGGCTTCTCCGGCGACCTTGCCCGAGAGGCCGAAGAGCGGGGCGTGGATACCTACGACATCCTCAACGAACTCGCCGAGAAAGTGCCGATAGGTTCGGATGGTCTGATCTTCCTCGACTACTTCCAGGGGAACCGCTCGCCGCACACCGACCCGCTCGTGCGCGGGGCGATCTGGGGCCTCTCCCTCGGACACGGGCCGGGACATATGTTCCGCTCGATCCTCGAAGGCATCTGCTTCGGGACGGAATCTATCTTCCGGGCTATGCGCGGCCACGACTTCGAGCCCAGATTGAACGTCGTCTCCGGCGGCCCGACCAAGAGCGACCTGTGGATGCAGATGCACGCCGACGTATCCAACCTGCCGATAGCCCTTACCAAAGTCAGCGAGGGCCCGGTGC
This sequence comes from Rubrobacter sp., assembly GCA_051000975.1. Classification (GTDB taxonomy): domain Bacteria; phylum Actinomycetota; class Rubrobacteria; order Rubrobacterales; family Rubrobacteraceae; genus Rubrobacter. The sequence continues at coordinate 5,594 of JBPCNU010000076.1, read as the reverse complement.
TCGGGGCGGCGATGCTCGCCTCGGTCGGGGCCGGGATCTACAAGGACGTGCAGGAGGCGGCGAAGAACATGGTTCACACCGAGAGCCACATCGAGCCGAACCCCGAGGCCCACGAGAAGTACCGTTTCTACCTCGACCGCTACGTCGAGACCTACCCGCAGATGAAGGACCTCATGCACCAGATGACTCGCCACGAGTCGAACAGCGGATAGCCAGCAAAAAGGGTAGAGCCGACACCCATCGTCGTCCCCGGTCGGCATCCCCGGAGCGGGAAGCCCTGCGGGACACGGCCTTCTTACCGGAAGGTGGCTCTCGGCCCTGGAACCCGCAAGAGAGGGAGACGACGCGGGGGCGGTCGTGGGATCGTCTCCCCGAAAAGAAACGGAAGGTGGCAGGTGAACGAGGCACGGATAGACGAGGCGCTCGGCGACGCGACCGATACGCAGAACGTCATGATAGCTACGGACACGCTCGCCGGGGTGGACGAGGTGTTCGCGCAGAGCTTCGGTGACCGCAGAGCGGTCGTGGTCGCCGACGAAAACACCTTTGCGGTCGCCGGGGAGAAGGTGCAGCGGCTCTTCCAGGAGGCCGGGCGGGCGACCGCTCAGCCCTACATCTTCCCGAGCACCCCGATGCTGTACGCTGGCTACAAGAACATCGAGAAGCTCGTGGGGGCTCTGAAACAGCACGACGCGGTCCCCGTCGCGGTCGGTTCGGGGACGCTGAACGACCTCGTCAAGCGGGCCGCCCACGAGTGCGAGCGACCCTACCTGTGCGTCGCCACCGCCGCCTCGATGGACGGCTACACGTCGTTTGGGGCTTCGATCAGCAAGGACGGTCGCAAGCAGACGCTGAGCTGCCCGGCCCCGCGAGCGGTGCTCGGCGACGTGGATGTTCTGGTAGGGGCTCCGGCCTGGATGACCGCCTCTGGCTACGCCGACCTTCTGTGCAAGGTGACGGCCGGCGCCGACTGGCTCGTCGCCGACGCCCTCGGGACCGAGGAGATCCACCCCCGGGCCTGGTCGCTGGTGCACGACCACCTGCGCGAGTGGACCGCGAACCCCGGGGAGCTCGCCGCCGGGGACCGGGACGCCATGGACGGGCTTATGGAGGGCCTGACGATGGCCGGCCTCGCGATGCAGGTCGCCGCGTCGTCGCGTCCGGCCTCCGGCGCCGAACACATGTTCAGCCACCTCTGGGAGATGGAGGGGCTGGGGCATGACAGCGACCCGCCGCTCTCGCACGGCTTCAAGGTCGGGGTCGGCTCCATCGCCGTCGCCGCTCTGTACGAAAGGGTCCTCGAGCGCGACCTCGCAGCCCTCGACGTGGACGCGGTCTGCGCCGCCTGGCCCGCCTGGGAGGAAGTGGAGAGGGAGGTGCGGGCGACGCACACGGTCCCGGGGCTGGACGAGTACGCCGTCGAGGAGAGCCGCGCCAAGTACGTCAGCGCCGAAGAGCTCTCGGAACGGCTGGAGCTGCTCGGCGGGCTCTGGTCGGAGCTGCGCGAGCGGCTGAAGGCTCAGCTTATGCCGGCCGAGGAGCTGAGAGGACTGCTGCGGGCCGCCGGTTGCCCCACCGGCCCGGCCGAGATCGGCCTGAGCCGGGAGGACTTCAGGGCGACGTACCGTCGGGCGAGGACGATCCGGCGCCGGTACAACGTCCTCGACCTCGCGGTCGAGACCGGTATCTTCGAGGAGTGCGTCGAAGAGCTGTTCGCGCCGGGCGGCTTCTGGGCCTCAGAGAAGTAGGAGAGGCGGGAGACCACCATCTCGGACACCGAGGGTGGGGAAAGGGGAAGAGCGATGACCGAGGGATCGTACCTGATGGGCATTGACTTCGGGACCGGGGGCGCCAGGGTCGGCATCTTCGACCGGGAGGGGACGCCGGTGGTGTTCCACGCCACCGAGTGGGAGACGAGGTTCCCGAGAAGCGGCTGGGCCGAGCAGGACCCGGACGACTGGTGGTCCGGCCTCGTGCGGGCATCAAGGGGAGCGCTGCAGGAGAGCGGCGTCTCGCCCGGGGAGATAGCAGGCCTCGCCGTGGACACCACGGGCAGCACCGTCCTTGCGATGGATGAGAAGGACCGGCACCTCCGGCCCGCCATAATGTGGATGGACGTTCGGGCCGCCGATCAGGCCCGGCGACTCAGCGAGACGGGCGACGCGGCCCTGAAGTACAACGGTTACGGGGCCGTCTCGGCCGAGTGGGGTCTCCCGAAAGTCCTGTGGCTGAAGGAAAACGAGCCGGAGATCTTCGAGAAGGCCAGCCACCTCTGCGACTGTCAGGACTGGCTCAATAACCGCCTCACCGGCGAATGGGTCTCTTCCATCAACGTCGTCAGCGCCAAGTACCACTACGACCGGAATACCGGGGGCTGGCCGGGATCGCTCTACGAAGCCGTCGGCATCGGCGACGTCGTAGACAAGTTCCCCGGCCCCGTCCTCAACCTCGGCGACGTGGTCGGGGAGCTGCGCCGGGAAGCGGCCGGGGAGCTCGGATTGAAGGCCGGTACTCCGGTAGCTCAGGGGGCCATCGACGGTTTCTCGGGCGCGCTCGGGCTCGGGGTGACCGAGCCGGGGAAGATGGCCCTTATCACCGGCTCCTCGCATACCACTATCGGGCAGGCCGCGGAGCCGATACACGGCCGGGGGTTCTGGGGCGCCTATACGGACGCCATGATCCCGGGCCAGTACACCGTCGAGGGCGGTCAGGTCTCGACCGGCTCCATCGTCGCCTGGTTCAAGAACCACTACGCGAAGGTCGCCCGGGAAGAGGGACGAAAGCGCGGCATAGACCCCTACGGCGTCCTGAACGAGATGGCCCGCGATATCCCCATCGGCTCCGACGGCCTCGTCGTCATAGACTACTTCCAGGGCAACCGGACGCCCTACACGGACCCGCTCGCTAGGGGGATGATGTGGGGGCTTTCCTCGTCTCACACCGAAGGGCATATGTTCCGGGCGATCATCGAAGGCATCTGCTACGGCACCGAGCACATCCTTCGCACGATGCGCGGCCACGACTTCGAGCCCAGATTGAACGTTGTCTCCGGAGGGCCGACCAAGAGCGACCTGTGGATGCAGATGCACGCCGACGTATCGGGGGTGCCCATCTCCATGACGAAGGTGAGCGAAGGTCCCGTCCTCGGCTCGGCGATGCTGGCGGCGGTAGGGGTCGGTATCTACAAGGACGTCCCGGAAGCCGCCCGTGCGATGGTCCACGACGAAGGAACCATCGAGCCGGACCCGGAGGCCCACGAAGCCTACAAGTTCTACGTGGACCGCTACATAGACACCTACCCGCAGATGAAGAGCCTCATGCACAGCATGACCCGCCATGAGGCCGACGGTAACAACGGCTCTGGGGCGTAGAATACTCACCGAACGAACTACAGGAGGACTGATAGCACTTGACGACGGTTAGCGTACTCGGGGCGGGGATCATGGCTAGCGCGCTCGCCTTCCCCCTCGCAGACAACGGCCACGAAATCCGCCTCGTCGGGACGCACCTGGACCGCGAGGTAATAGATTCCATCAGGGAACGCGGTGTTCACCCCGGCCTCGACCTGAAGCTCCCGGACGGCGTGAAAGGCTACTACCTCGAAGAGGCCGAAGAAGCCTTCGCCGGGGCGGACATAGCCATGAGCGGCGTCAACTCCTTCGGGGTCCACTGGGCCGGGGAGCAGTTCGCCAGGCTCCTCGAACCCGGCATGAAGCTGCTCGCGGTCACGAAGGGGCTGGAGGCCGACGACGAGGGGAACCTGCGAATACTGCCGGACGTGCTGGCTTCGAGGTTGCCGGACGGGTTGCGGAATCAGGTCTCCATCTCGGCCATCGTCGGGCCGGCGATAGCGGGCGAGGTCGCCGTCCGGCACGATACCTGCGTTGTCTTGACCGGAGGGGACGCGGGCATCCTCGACGACCTCGCCGCGACCTTCCGCACCGGCTACTACCACGTCTGGACCTCGACCGACTTCATCGGATGCGAGGTCTGCGCGGCGGTGAAGAACTGCTACGCCTTCGGGGGCGGCTTCATGGACGGCCTGCTGGACAAGGAGGGTAAGCAGGACGACCGTTACCGGCGCTACAACTACGGTGCCGCGCTCTTCGGGCAGGCGACCCGTGAGATGGAGCGGTGGATGGAGTTGCTCGGAGGGGAGCGGGAGACGCCGTACGGTCTGCCCGGCGTCGGGGATATGTTCGTCACCACGATGGGCGGCAGGAACGTGAAGGCCGGGCGGTTCGTCGCCTCGGGCGTGCCGTTCTCCGAAGTTCGGAACAGGAAGATGAAGGGCATAACGCTCGAAGGCGTCGCGGCGATAGAGGTCATCGGCGGGGCGTTGCCGAAGCTTACGGAGCGTGGCCTCATCGGGGCCGGGGATTTCCCGCTGATGCGACATCTCTACGACGTGGTCGCGAAGGACGAGCCGCTGGACATGCCCTGGGGCGAGTTCTTCGGCGGCGAGGGCAGGGGTCGGGGTTAGTGCAACAGAGATCGGAGCAGGAAATGAACAGAGAAGAGCTACTGCAGGGCATCGAGAACAAACAGTTCGACCTTATCGTGGTCGGGGCCGGGATCAACGGCGCGGGTATAGCCCGCGACGCCTCGATGCGCGGCCTGCGCGTCCTTGTTCTCGACAAGGGCGATATCGCGAGCGGCACGACCCAGTGGGCGACACGCCTGATTCACGGCGGGCTGCGATACCTCGAACATTACGAAGTCCCGCTCGTCAGGGAATCCCTGCGCGACCGGGAGGTTATGCTCCACACCTCGCCGCATCTCGTGAAGCCCCTGAAGTTCGTCGTGCCGATCTACGACCGCTCCTCGCGAGGGCCGAAGATGATCCGTCTCGGCATGCTGGCCTACGACGTCCTCTCCTACGATAAGTCCGTACCGAACCACAGGATGCTCTCCCGCGACGAAGCCCTCGCCGAGTACTCCGGCCTCAACCCCGAAGGCCTCGAAGGCGCCGCGACCTACTACGACGCGCAGGTCGAGTACGCCGAGCGGGTCGCCGTCGAGAACGCTATGTCGGCGGTCGAGAACGGCGCGACGGTCATAACCTACGCCGGGGTCAGAGACCTCATCTTCGAGAACGGCGGAAAGAAGGTCGTCGGGGTTACGTTCGAAGACGCCCTCGGCGGCGGGACTTACTCCGTTCGCGCCCCCGTTACCATCAACGTCGCGGGGCCGTGGGTTGACCGCATCCTCGGTGGGTCCGGTTCGGTCAGCCTGGAGGCCGGGAGCGAGAACCCCGGCGATGACGGGCGCATGATCGGCGGCACGAAAGGTTCGCACATCGTCGTGGACGAGTTCCCCGGCGCACCGAAGACCGCCATCTACGTAGAGGCCCGCAAGGACGGAAGGCCGTACTTCATCGTGCCGTGGAACGGCTCGTACCTTATCGGCACGACCGACTTCCGCTACAGGGACGACCTCGACTACGTAAAGGCGACCGAGGACGAGATACAGTACCTCATAGACGAGACGAACTACGTTATCCCGACCGCCGGGCTTACCCGCGACTCCGTTTTGTTCACCTACTCCGGCGTGAGGCCGCTGCCGTCCGCGCCGTCCGGTTCGGAGGGTTCCAT